>JAFMJU010000109.1 GCA_017853285.1 Gemmataceae bacterium | reverse complement strand
CCTGGACCACTTCCAGAATTCTGGGAACACCCGAAGCTCCCCCGCCCTACCAATCGGAACGGATTTACACAAAGCTCGGATTCAGGAACCCGGTATTGCTGACGGCGGCCCCGTTCGGCAGACGGATGGTGGTGGCTGAACAAGGCGGGAAGATCTGGTCCTTTCCGAATGACCCGGCTTGCGAAAAGCCTGACCTGTTTGCGGATCTCGCAGCGGGATTGAAGCCCGACAACCGGGAGTATGGCGGGTTTGAAGCCCTCTATGGGCTGGCCTTCCATCCGCGGTTCGCGGAGAACCGGTACTGCTATGTGTGCTATGTGCTGCGGGGGAAGAACGGTCCGCATCCGCAGGGAACGAAGGTATCGCGATTCAGGGTTAGCCCCGAGAACACGCTCGACCTCGCCAGCGAACAATTGCTGATCACCTGGCTGGGGGGCGGCCACAACGGGGGCGACCTGCATTTCGGCAACGACGGGATGCTTTATATCTCCACCGGTGACGCGACCGATCCGGCACCGCCGGACCGACTGGCGACCGGGCAGGATATCAGCGATTTGCTCGGATCGATTTTGAGGATTGATGTGGATCGGGAGGGGAAAGATTCCGCCGGCAAGGCTCTGCCCTACGCCATTCCGGCCGACAATCCGTTTGTCTCCACACCCAAGGCGCGCGGGGAAGTGTGGGCCTACGGGTTCCGTAATCCTTGGCGGATGAGCTTTGACCGGCCCAGCGGGGAGCTTTGGTTGGGCGATGTTGGCTGGGAACTGTACGAGATGGTGCACCGGGTCAAGCGTGGCGGGAATTATGGCTGGTCGGTGATGGAAGGTCCCCAGTTGGTGAGCGCCCTGGCACCGCGTGGGCCGACCCCGATCCTTCCTCCCCTGATCAGTTTCCCGCACACCGAGGCAGCCTCCATCACCGGGGGATTCGTCTATCGTGGCAAGCTGCTGAAAGGCCTGGAGGGAAGCTACATTTGTGGCGACTGGGTGACCCGAAAAATCTGGGCCATTCGTGTTGAAGGAGACACGGTGACCAGCCTGCGTGAATTGGCCCACACCGGGCAGCAGATAATCGCCTTTGGCCAGGATCACGCGGGAGAGCTTTTCTTCCTGGATTACAAGGAAAACGGTGCGGGCATTTACCGCCTGGTGCCAAATGCCCAAGCCACCCATGACCCGGCGCGTTTTCCCAGGAAACTGAGCGAGACCGGTTTGTTTGAGTCCATTTTGGAAAACAAGCCGGCCAAAGGGGTTTATCCGTTCGGGATCAGCAGCCCACGGTTCGCGGATCATGCGAAAGCCGTGCGACTGATCGGCTTGCCCGGTGACAAACCGGTGCGGATGTATGACCGGGCGATTCCGATCCCAGGGACCTTTTTTTCCGGGCAGGTTTTCATGCCCAAGGATACCGTGCTGGCAAAAACCTACCGGTTGCCGGTCAAAACCAGCGGTAGCCCCACGGAAAAAGCGGTGGAAACCCAGGTGCTCCATTTTGACGGGTCGCTATGGAACGCCTACAGCTACGCGTGGAATGAGACCGGGACCGACGCGGACCTGGTGCGGGCGGAAGGGATGGAGCGGGAGCTTGAGGTTTTGGTCCCGGGAAATTCAACGGCAACCGTGAAACAAACCTGGCGGTTCGCTTCCCGGACCCAATGCCTGACCTGCCACAATCCATGGTCTGGTCAGGCGCTGGCTTTCAACCCGGCGCAACTGGCTCAGGCAAGTTCCAGACTACCAAAAGGGGAAACCAAGGAACTGGCGCGATTGAAAGCTCTGGGCCTGGTGGAATTCCGGTCGGCGGACGGGGACAAGCCTTCGGACCATTTGGCTATCACACCACTGATAGAAACCAATAGTGACAGCGGCACTTTGGAAAGCAGGGCGCGATCTTACCTGCATGCCAATTGCGCGCATTGCCATCAACCGGGCGCCGGTGGAACCGCCACCATTGACCTGCGGCATACGACCCCTCTTGGCGAAACCAAGGTGACAGGTATCAAGCCGACTCAGGGAAGCTTCGGGTTGCCGGATGCAGCGATCCTGACGCCCGGTGATCCTTACCGGTCGGTTCTTTATTACCGGATGGCGAAGACGGGTTCCGGACATATGCCACACCTGGGGGCGGAGCAGGTGGACAGCGGCGGCTTGGCCCTGATGCATGACTGGATCGGACAAATGAGGGGTGATTCGAACGCCAAGACAGAGGGCACCAAACTCGCCATGGCGGCCCTGGAAAAACTGAAAGCGGATGGGCCCCCTGACGGAAAAGCCCTTGAGGTTTTGCTGGATGGCCCGTTGGGTGGTTTGGTTTTGGCGCATGGCCTGGATTTGGGGACAGGTATGGACAAGGGTCGCCCTGCCATTTTGTCGGCCATCAGCACCATCAACAAACCAGAGGTTCGGGATGTAGTGGAACGGTTTCTGCCCCCGGACCAGCGCGTTCGGCGCCTGGGCAACCAGATTGATGGCAAGCAACTTTTGGCCAAGCGGGGAGATCCGGCCCGGGGCAAGGCATTGTTTTTTCAGAACACGGGCCCGCGGTGCGCCTCATGCCACCGGATAGATGGCGTTGGCAGCACCTTGGGGCCTGACCTGAGTGGTATCGGGAAAAAATACCAGCGCGAGCAGGTTTTGGAGCATGTTTTGCATCCCTCGAAAACCATCGACCCGCAGTATGCCACGCAGGTAGTGGAAACGGTGGATGGCAAGTTGGTGAGCGGGATTCTGGCCAAGCGAACCGGCACGGAGTTGGTTTTGCGAAGCGCGGAAGACAAGGAAATCCGCATAGCCGCCAACGCGGTGGTGTCGATGCAGGCCCAGTCGGTTTCATCGATGCCGGAAATGCTTCTACGGGACCTGACGGCCCAACAGGCGGTTGATTTGATTGATTATCTGGCGAGCCTGCAAAAGGAGTCCGCCCGGGACCAATCCACGGGCGGCCGGTAGGGAGTCAACCCTTAACGATTCATCAGGGTGTTGGACGGCAGGGATTCATCGAGGACCTTGCGGGCGGTTTCGATACCGGCAACCGGCAGTTTTTCTGGATCGAGCAGGCCGATCTGCACGAGGACGCTGGCCTGATCCCAGTAGATATGCTCGTGGCAGAGCTTGTCGCCGCGGAATTTGACCACGGCGACAAGCGGGATTTCGACCCGTTTGCCCGTGGGCTTCACGCCCGGCAGCATCCAGGGTACTTCACAGGTGTGGGTGAAGCAGAAGAGCAACTCGTCGACCACCTGGGTCGCGCCCACCGTGCGGGAAATGGGGATGAGGTTGGTGTCCGGCGGGTTGCTGTTGACGAAAAAGTTCTTGTAAAAGTGCGCCAAATGTCTGTGCCCCACGCCGCCGGTCATGGTGGGGATGTGGTTGACATAGGGTTCGGCCACCATGGTCGCCATGGTGGCATCGACATCACGGGTGGCGAATTCGTACTCGCAGTGCTTGTCCCACAGTTTCGACAAGTTGAAGTGGGGTCCCATGACGGCCTTCAAAGCCTGCACGCTTCGATCGTGGGCCAGAAGGGCGGAGGGTTTGTGATAATTGGCCCCGGAGAAACGGGCGAAGGCGTGATCCACCCCCGGGTAAACATGGATGGTGGCCAACGGGTTGCCTGCCAGGCCCCTCTGGATTGTTTGCTGTATGGCGGGCGGGACCATGGCATCGTTCGCCGCGATGTGCAGGGTGAGCGGGCAACGCAAGGATTCGCCCAGGTAATGCTCCAACCCCACGCCGTAGTAACCCACCGCCGCATCGGCGTCGGTTCGGCAGGCTGAGAGGTAAGCCAGCTTTCCGCCCATGCAAAACCCCAGCACGCCCACCTTGCCGACCACGACGGGATTATCGCGGAGGGTGGTGATGGCTGACTGGATATCGGCAAGGGTTTGGCCCTCATCCAGCCTGTTCATCAGCCCAATGCCCTTCTGACGCTCCTCGGGGGTGTAGCCCATCTGCAAACCGGGGTCCTGCCGCCAAAAGATGTCGGGCGCGAGGACGACATAGCCTTCCTCGGCAAACAGGTCGGCGGTTTTGCGAATGTTCTCGTTGACCCCGAATATCTCCTGAATCAGGATCAGCCCGGGCCCTTTCCCCGAGGGTGGAAGGGACAGGTATCCCTGAAAAGAGCCACTTCCATCGCTAGCGAGGATTGAGAGCAACTGGCTGGACATGTTGGCACCAAATGTCGGGTATAGGAGCGGGTTCACCGTTTGGACCAGGCGGATTTCAAACCATAGGCTTCGAGGTTGAGGATGTTTGCAGAGCCTTGGGCAATCTCAACCTTTGCCGAAAGGTTGTCCGCCTTGGGAAGAAAGGGCATGGGCACATAGGTGAGGCCATCGCTGGCAAACACCTCGAGCCCGTTGCGATCACAGTAAATGACGAGCCTTTGCTTGCCATTGACCAGGGGGGCCGAGGCCCGATGGCCATTGACAGACAGCTCCGCCTTTTGGGAGTTGTAGGCGATGGTGGCCCCACGGACTTGGAAGATGACCTCCGAATCTTTGGAGGGGGCGAATTCAGCGCGAATTTCCTGGAGTTCCTCCCGGACGGCGGCGAGCGGATTGGGTGAGCCTTGCTGGAGTTCGCCTGGCTGGAGGTGAATGGTTTTGGCGCGCAATTCCGCCAATTCGCGCACCGGGGTCCAAGTGAGGCGAGGTCCCTCCCTGGTAGAGACTAGACCAAGTTCCAAGGGTATGGTCATCGACTGGTTGAAGGGCATGCCCGGGGTGGGCGTCTGGAACCAGCCTATTTGGATGCGGCGGGCATCGGCCTGGGGGATATCGCTGAAAGTCTGGGCGGCGTAAAAACCCTTGCCACGATGGCCCGGGGCTTTGGTTGTTTCGGGCTGGAAAGTCTTACCATCGAAGGTGCCAACCTGGTACTCGCTGCTGGCGCCCGTGAGGACCCATCGCCTTTTGACCGGGTCGCCATCGAGATTGAGCTCGAAGAAATCGGGACATTCGAAAAAGCCATCGGTTTTGCTGGCAAATTTCCAGTCCTTGAGGTTGGACGATGTGAAGAAGTGGATGGTGTGGATTTTGTTCAGCTCGACATAGAGGGTCATCACCCATTGTTTGGTGGGCTCGTGCCAGATCACCTTGGGATCGCGATTGCCGCCGGTGACCTCCTTGAGGATGGGATTGCCCGCATACTTCGTGAAATGGTGACCGTCGATGCTATAGGCCAGACACTGCACCGTGGGATTGCCCGCGGCCGTGTAGAAGAGAACCAGCGGCGCCTTGCCATCCTTGCCGAAACCGCTGGTGTTGTTCCAGTCGACCACGGCGGAGCCGGAAAACATGGGGCCCATGGCGTCGGGCAACAGCTTGTCGCCCAACTCCTTCCAATAAACCAGATCCTTGCTGATGGCGTGGCCCCAATGCATGTTGCCCCAGTCCCAGCCGTAGGGGTTGTGCTGGAAGAAGAGGTGATATTCGCCGTTGTAAAAGACCAAGCCGTTGGGATCGTTGTTCCAGCCTCGCCTCGGCGAGAAATGAAACTGGCCGCGCAGGGCCTCGCGGTAGTCCTTGTCGGCGTCGCGCAGCGTGTCTGTCTGGTCGACGGAGGAAAGGGCGGTGGAGTCTTCCGGTAATTTGTCTACCATCAAGGTGATCTTTTTGCCCCTCCAGGCAGTGACATCCATGGGGGCCCACCAGTCGGGGGCGCCGGGGGCAAGTTCAATATCATTGCGGACCTGCGGTTTGCCATCGACCAGCAGAGTCAACACCCGACGCGGGGCACCGTTTTTGATAGGTAGATTGAGGTAGGTTTTGGAGACCGGAAATTCCCGGGTGGCGTTGGCCAGCAGGCCCGGGGGCTTCTTGTCGGTTTGAAGGATATGATCCACATTGATGTGGCCCCATCCTCCCCGGACTTCATCTATGATTTGCAGGATCGCCTGTTTGTTTTGGAATTCCGTCACATCCCAATAATCCTGGACCAACGCCTCGCTGCCGCCGGCAACCTCATTGGATCCGGTAGAGGAGCGGACCACCTTGCCGTTGATCAGAAGGTTGATGCATGCTTTTTCGGGATGTTTGCCTCCACCGATGAGGAAGGCGATGTATTTGCGTTCGATGTTGAAAGGTGGCGAGGTGAGAGTGCCCGTGGAATTGTCACCCTTGAAAAATGAGTTGACCAACCCGGACCCGTTGAAACCTTCCACGGCCATCTGGCCGGGTAGTCGCCCCCTGGCGGGGCCCGGGCCGAAGGCCTCGCCTGTGGTCTTCCAGGCGCCGTAGGTATCGCCCTCGAAATCGGCCAGCAGGATATCGGGACGGGCGGGCGACTGGGATCGGCTGAAATTGGGAATGAGTGACAGGCTCGCCAGAAGGGCTACCTGCCGAAAGGAGGGAAGAAATCGGGAAAGCATGGTGGCACCAAAAAAAGATTGGCCGAAACGGATAAGCGGGAAATCAAAGCGTGGTGGAGCGCCAGGTCATTTGGCGTACTTTGCGACAAAACGCACCACCAAGGGAAACGCCGGATCGACCATCTGACCGTGATTGTAGCCCTGCAACTCCACCAATTCAGTCCGGGTGTGACCCACCTCCTTCATCATGCGCCAGAGGTAGGCGTTTTCCTCGTAGCGGCCGAGAAGTTCCGTGTTTCTATCACCGCTGATCAGCAACATGGGCGGGGCTTCCTTGCGGACATGGAAAAGAGGGGCCAGGTCATCGATAACGGGCTGCTTGTCCGATACGCCGCGCTCCTTGCGGATGGTGAAGTGGGTGATCGCCTGGCCGCTGCAGGGAATCAAACCGGCGATCGCGTCAGCATCGACCTGATGTTTGGCCAACCAACGCTTGTCGAGGCCGACCATGGCGGCAAGGTATCCTCCGGCTGAATGACCGCTGACAAAGATTTTTTTGGACGATCCGCCGTGGCTTTCGATGTTTTTGAAGGTCCAGGCGACCGCGGCGGCCGCATCCTCGATATAAGCGGGCGCCTTGGCCTTGGGGCTCAAGCGATAATCCACCGCCACCACCGCGAATCCATTCCCCTTCAGGGCCTGTGGAACGGTTCGGCTTCCACCGGTCAGGCCACCGCCATGGAACCAGACAACTGTGGCGAAATCCTTCAGCCCCTCGGGATGGTACAGGTCCAGCTTGCACCTTGAACGGGCATAGTCATCGCCAACATCTGGCCCTTGGTAGGCGATATCAGCCAGGGTCTTGTAGGCACGGGCCCTGGCGGACGATTCCTGGGCCATGGACTGGAAACCCAGAGCCAACACCAAGGCGAGCGCGGCAATATTGCGATGGGTGAACACCATTGAGATTCCTTTACCAGGGTGGGAAGGCGACCTCAAAGATACAGCCAGGAGCGAGGGTTGTCCCGGTTTGGGAAAAAATGAAAAAGCGATGACCTGCTGGGAACTCCGGGACAACTTGGTTAGTATCGACCGCGCACGTCCCTGCTGAAATATCACAAATCCCACGGAATCCACCCATGTTGATTTCCCGAAACATCACCCTTTTTTGCTGCCTGGGCGGGGTGTTTGGGTTTGCCCTTCTGGCCGGAGGGTCCACCTGGCAGGAACCGGCACCCAAGAACAAAAAGGAGAATCCCAAAGGGACCGTGCCCAAAGGCTTCGGCAATCCTGAGGAAACCCGTAAGGACCATCAACTGATGCTGAAGGCCCTGGGGATCAGTTCGATCCGCCAAGGGGCGGACGGGATGAACAAGAACGCCCCGAACGCCGCCAACACGGATGAAAGCAAGGCGAACCGTTTCCCGAACCTCCCGGACCCCCTGGTTTTCAAGGACGGCAAAAAAGTCTTATCCGTTGAAGACTGGAACCGGCGGCGGGCTGAAATCATTGAGGATTTTGACCGTGAAATTTACGGACGCGTTCCGGAAAAGGTGCCGGCGGTGACCTGGGAGGTGACAGAATCCAAGGAGGAGGAAATCGGCGGGGTGAAGGCCGTGACCAAGAAACTGGCTGGCCATGTGGACAATTCCACGCACCCGGCCGCCAAAGTGGATATCCAGTTCAGCCTGACCACCCCCAAGGAGGCGAAAGGGGCTGTGCCGGTGGTGATTGAATTCGGGTTCGGCTTGGGTGGAGGGTTCGGCCCGCACAGGGGCGGTCGCGGCGGCCCGACCTGGCAGGAACAGGTGCTGCGGAAGGGATGGGGCTATGGGATTTTGGTCCCCACCAGTTTCCAGGCCGATAACGGCGCGGGGCTTACCTCGGGGATCATCGGCCTTTGCAACCAAGGGAAACCACGAAAACCAGATGATTGGGGAGCCTTGCGGGCGTGGGCTTGGGGAGCCAGCCGGGCTCTTGACTACCTGGAAACCGACAAGGCGGTGGACGCCAAGCGCGTGGGAATCGAGGGTTTGTCACGGTATGGCAAGGCTGCGATTGTGACGATGGCCTATGACCGGCGATTCGCGATCGGTTTCATCGGGTCATCGGGGGCAGGCGGATTGAAGATCTTGCGGCGAGATTTCGGGGAGCGCGTGGAAAACCTTGCGGGTTCCGGCGAGTACCACTGGATGGCGGGCAATTTCATCAAATACGCCGGGCCACTGAATTGGGATGACATGCCGGTTGACGCGCACGAGTTGCTGGCGATTTGCGCGCCGCGGCCGGTTTTCATCAGCGTGGGCTCCCCCAAGGTGGAGGGGAACTGGGTGGATGGGCGGGGCATGTTCCTGGCCGGGGTTGAGGCTGGACCGGTTTACAGGCTTCTGGGAAAGAAAGACTTGGGGACACGGGAAATGCCGCCCGAGGAGCAAGGATTGACCACCGGTGAAATCGCTTTCCGGCAACATGCCGGCGGGCACACCACCGGGCCGAATTGGCCGACCTTTTTGGAGTATGCCGGGCGGTATTTCAGCGGGCCTTGACCCGTGTCATTTGGTTGGCTCGGCCATCAATCCACCGGCGGGCGACTGGTAGAGGATCTCCAAGTCGTCGGCCGCGGGGATGGGCACGATCAGCGGCTTGCAATCGTATTTGCTGATCTCAACGGTGTCGCCGGGCTGGATGTGCCCGGAACTTTTCAAATCCTCCAGGGTTTTGGACCGAAGGTGCCCCGTGACATAGACCCTGCCCTTGCCTGGCAGGTTCACATCGCCCCGGTAAATCGTGCCTTTTTCGGGCCTGGCGACTTCGACCCTGAGTTTGATGTCCTCGGCAGTTTTGCTGAGGACAAGCAGGTCGCAGACCGGAACTTTCGGCTGGTTCCAATCCGCTGAAACAATGGCATACCCCTTGGGAATGACTGTGATCGGCAGGGAGGGAGGCGCGGGTTCGCCGCAACCTTGCAGGCAGGAAATCCCAACGAGCAAACCGACAGCCATCATCCGCATGGACTCATCCTCCCACACGCAAATCCCAAGTGGACCGTCTGAACATTATTTTGAAATCAAATGATCCATGAAGCAAACGACCGCGGCTGCCTGGTTTTGGGGGCGGAATTGCAGCAGTACCGGAGAATGAAAAGGCCCCAAGCTGGATGGCTTGGGGCCCCGCCGCGGAACAATAAAACGGATACTCATCCAGGAAAACGCGGGCCAACAGGTGGGGAACCCGGGGGCAATTTCGGCGCCGTTGGGGCGGTTGGGAAGGTGGGACTGGTGCCACCATTTCCGGGCAGAGTCGGCTTGGGCGGTGTGCCCGGGGGAATCTTGGGACTGGTGGGTTGGATGGGGGCCACGCCACCATTTCCTGGAAGGGTTGGTTTGGGTGCGGTGCCGGGCGGTATGGAGCCGGAGCCCGGGGTGGTTGGCGTGGGTGACGATGGACCGCCGGGGTAGCCGGGCATGCCAATATTGCCTGGCGTGGTGGGCATTGGAGAAGAAGGGCCACCGGGGTAGCCGGGGCTCGTGCCAGCTCCGGGCGT
>JAFMJU010000108.1 GCA_017853285.1 Gemmataceae bacterium | reverse complement strand
CGGCATAGTCCAGGGTGATTGTGGATGCGGTCGAATCGAGACCGAATGAAAGCCGTAGGGCATTCAGGGAATTGGACCCGTTGTTGTAAACCAGGATTTTCACGCGATTCAGGTAGCCCGAGAACCCGGCTACTGACCAATTGATTTTGGCAGGTGTGGTGGTGGATAGGGCCATGCCCTGTCCCCGATTGGCAGAGATGTCCGGATAATTTCCGAGAACCACCTCCGCCTTCAAAGAACAGCAAAAAAAGAGCGCCGCCAACACGAGGATCCACCTGCGCATAATCCACCTCCTTTGAGGGCGGATTTCGGCAGCCCCGGGATGGTGGATCAAGTCGAGCCGAGGCTTTCATTCCAAAATCGGAACACCCCGGACCGAAACCCGGCATAACAGGTATAAACCGCCGTGGAATTAGGGATGTGGCTTGGCCTGGAAGTCAGGTTCCAGGGGCGAAGCCGCGGCGCATGGTGTTTTCCGTGATGGCGCGGGCTACGAGAAATTGGGGCAGGTATTCCGGGCCGCCGGCCTTGGCGCCGATACCAGACAACTTGAATCCGCCAAAGGGTTGGCGGTCGACCAGGGCGCCGGTGATGCGGCGGTTGATGTAGAGATTGCCCACCCGGAACTCGCGGCGGGCCCGCCCGATGGTGGTGGGGCTGCGGGAGTAGAGGCCGCCGGTCAAAGCGAACCGGGTGCCGTTGGCCAGACGGAACGCCTCGTCGAGGGAGTCGTATGGCTGAACCACCAGCACCGGACCGAAAACCTCCTGCTGGGCGATCTCTGCATCCGGGTTCACCCCGGTGAGAATATGCGGAGGGACATAGCTTCCAGCCTGAATGCATTCCGGTGGCACAGCGCCGGCGTATGCGATCTTGGCCCCGTTTTCGACCGCCCTTCGGATCATGGCGAGGATACGGTCGCGGGCTTCGGCATCGATGACCGGAGGGACCGCGCAGCCTGGGTCTTCGGCGGGGCAGATCAAGCGGCTGCGCGCAACTTCCACCAGGCGATCGACAAAAGGCTGGACCATGTTCCGGGGAACCAGCACGCGGCTGCAGGCGGAGCATTTTTGGCCGGCGTACCCGAAGGCGCTTTCAGCCACCCCGCGGATGGCCTCATCCAGGTCGGCGTCGGCATCCACCAGGATGGCGTTCTTGCCACCCATTTCCGCCAGCACCCGTTTGACATGATCCTGGCCACCGGAGGCTTCAGCGGCTTGGCGGTGGATCGCCAAGCCGACCTTCACGCTGCCGGTGAAGGCGATCACCGCCACCTGCGGATGGCCGACCAGAACCGGGCCCACCTCCTCGCCGATCCCCGGCAGGTAATGCAGCACATCCGACGGGACGCCGGCTTGATGCAAGATCTCGACGAGCCACCAGGCCGTCACCGGTGTTTGTTCGGCCGGTTTGAGCACCACGGGACATCCGGCCGCCAAAGCGGCGACGGTCATGCCGCAGGGGATGGCCAGAGGGAAATTCCACGGCGGGATGACGGCGGTCACACCCCTCGGCTCGTGGAGCACCAGATTCTCCTCACCCGGGACATCCCGGTGCCGGGGAGCCAGCCATGCCTGCGCCTGCAGGGCGTAGTAGCGGCAAAAATCGATCGCCTCGGCGACATCGGCATCGGCCTCCCGCCAGGGCTTGCCGGCCTCCAGGCAAATCCATGCCGCCAGTTCGGCCCGACGGTCACCCATGATCCCTGCGGCCCTGCGGAGGATGTCGGCGCGTTCCTTGACCGGACGGGAGGCCCATGCCGGCAGAGCCTGGGAAGCCTCGGCGATGGCGCGCAGGGTCTCGGCCTCAGACGCGCATGCCGCGTGCCCGATGACCTCGGCATGGTTTGCCGGGTTGGAACTGGTGATCTGGCGGGAGGTTGCCACCCGCTGGCCGCTGATCAAAAGCGGATAGCTTTGGCCCAGCCTGGACCGCGCGCCTTTCAGGGCAACGGCCATGGCCTCGCGGGCGGAATCCAGGGAAAAATCGGCCAAGGGCTCCGGTTCCAGAGGGGTATCAAAGGCCTGCTGTAACGGTCCACCAATAGGTTTGGAGGAAACTTCGGGGGCGGCGGCGTGATCGGCTGGATTCATGAACAGCACCTCCTCAGATACCTGCTCGGTCATGCTGGCCCGAAGGAACGAATCGTTGGCGGTATTCTCGAGCAGGCGGCGCACCAGATAGGCCATACCGGGCAACAGTTCGCCATAGGGCATGTACACCCGCACCCGCTGGCCCAAGGAAGCGACCGGGTCCATTAGTGCGTCGCCCATGCCGTAGAGCATCTGGACCTCGAAGGCCCCCTGGGGCAATTCCATCGTTTCGGCAAGGGCCATCGCCTTCGCCAGGCTGCGCAAATTGTGGCTGGCGAAGGCGGGGCGCAAGTGTTGGCGGTTGGCGAGGAGAAATTCCGTCTGGCGCTCGTAGGCGACATCGCTTTGCCATTTTCTTTGCCACACGGGAGCGGGCCAGCCGTTCTGCGCGCAAACGATCGTCTCCGCGTCCCAGTAGGCACCCTTGACCAGCCGGATAGTCACCGGTGCCCCGCGCCTTTGGGCCCAGGTGGCCAGCATTCGCAGGTCATCCGCTGTGGCGCGGAGGTATGCCTGAATGGCGATGCCCACATGGGGCCAGTCGCGGAATTCAGGTTCCATCAGGAGGCGGGTGAAAATGGCCAGGGTGAGGTCCTTGAAGCCGCTTTGCTCCATGTCGAAATGGACAAAGGCGCCCTGCCTGATCGCCTGGCGCAGGATGGGACGCATGCGGTCCATGATCCGGTCCGCCGACCGGTTGAAATCCAGAGCGTCCGCCTGACTGTAAAGAGATGAGAGCTTCACCGAGACATTCACCACTGGCAGGGGGCCGTGGTCGTCGGTGTCGGTGAGCGGATCGGGCGGCAGGGTGGTGGACAGATGGCCCAGGCCGGACAGCAGGTCGAGGTAGGCCTGCTGGCTGGAGGCCGCCTCGGTTTCGGTGAGCGTGGCCTCACCGAGGATGTCCACTGTGAAGGCCAGGCGGCGACGGCGCAGGGACCGCACCGAATTCAGAGTCTCCGCAAGGTTGCCGCCGGCGATGAATTTTCGGGCCATCCGGGCGCTGGACCATTGGGTGATCTTGTAAAACAGGGATCCCAACGGGCCTGATTCGGGCAGAAGCCGCAGGCCCAAGCGGATCCACCATGGCACCGCAGCACCAGCCTGCTGGAAGTATTCGCGCAGGTGTCTTGCCAGTTCCGCGGGAGTGGACAAAGTCGGCAGCACATCCACGAAGCGGAACAGGTTGAGCTTGATGGTGTCGTCGGCCATGCTCCAGCGCATCGCCTGGTCATCCAGCCAGGCCGGGCTGAGCAGTAGCGGGCCGGACCTGTCGATGCGGGCCAGCAGGTCGCGGCCTATCCGCCGGGTCAGGTCTTCCAAGGCCTTTTCCGACTCCGCTCCCATGAGGAAAACCCCAAAATCAAGTCCGTGGCATGGAAGGGAGGGCCTCCGGGTGAAGGAGCGCCCTTTCCTTGATAGATTATAAGTGACCTGGGAGTGAATCAGCCGAGCCAGGCTCGCCAATGGTATTGGTTTCAGGAAAGACCATGAAAATCGGGAAATTCACGGTTCAGGCCACCTTGGGCACCGGTGCCCACAGCTCGATCCTGCAGGTGCGCCGGGCGGATGACAGCCGGACCTACGCCCTGAAGGTGGTGAACATCGACGAACCGGAGGATATGAAGTTCCTTCACCAGGCCGAGCATGAGTTCGAGATACTCCAAAAACTGGGTCACCCGAACATCATCAAGGCGCACGCCCTTGAGAAGGAAAAGGCGTGGGTCTTCGGCAAGGTGACCAAGGTTCACCTGTTGATGGAATTCGTCAACGGCCAGACCATGGACAAGGCCCGTCTGACCCTGCCGCAGAAAGTGCATGCGTTCCGGTTGGTCAGCGAGGCGCTGGTACACATGCACCGGCGCGATGTGCTGCATGGAGACCTGAAGCCAAACAATGTGATGGTGGGCAAAAAAGGCGTGCTGAAGGTCATCGATTTCGGACTGGCGCACATTCGGGGTGAGGCTAAGGAGCGGATCACCGGCACCCCCGAATACATCGCGCCGGAAACCGTGAAAAGCAAGATCCTTTCCGAACGGACCGACTTCTACAACTTCGGCGCCCTGATGTACCGGGCCATCACCAACCAGACACTGATGCCCCGTATCGACGAGGGGGGCGAGGTGATCGAGGAGAAGGTGTGGGCCAAGTACTACAAGCCCATCGAGGAAATCCTGCCGGGCATCGACGCCGACCTTGCCAAACTGGTGGGGGATTGCCTGCAATCCGATCCGCGCAAGAGGCCTGAGCGGGCCAGTGATCTGCAAAACATCCTGAGCCAGGTGGAAGAGCGCCTGGTGCCCAACCCCGAAAAAGGCCTGGATGGCCTGGAATGAACGGTTTGGCTCCCGCCGGGCTGGCGCCCTCCATCAGCCGGTTTTTTGCCCTGTGCGCTTTCGCCCTCTGGCAGGGGGGCTTTGTTTTCTATGCAGGGGTGGTGGTACCCATCGGCAGTGACGAGTTCGGGGACACAGCGCAGGGTTTCGTGACGCGGCGAGTCACCTTTTGGTTGAATCTGGTCGGATTCGCGGCCGTGGGCCTACTTTTGGTGGATTATCTGGCCCGTCCGCTCTCGGGTGGCAAAAAGGCGTGGTTCAAGGCTCTTTGGGGCCTGATGCTGGTGTGTCAGACCGCGCTTGTGGTGCTTCACCCCAGGATGGACCTGCTGCTGGAGCCTGAAACGGTGAGCGTGCTGGATAGAAAGACCTTCCGCCTGTTGCACCAGGTTTATTTGTGGACCAGCACCGTGATGTGGGTGGCATCCCTGGCCTGGTTGTGGCTGGTGGCGACCGGATTATCCGGAGGCGAGGCGAAGGAAAAACCTCGCGCATGACCTGGGTGGTGTCGCCCATACACCGCACCGGATCATGGCGAGGCAACGGTACTATCCGCCTGACGGATCCCAAATGCAAGGAAAAAACCGGCGGTTATTCCCAAAACAGAGAAACAATTGTTTTCAACCGGAATAAGCAACGATAGGTGGAGATGAAACCATGTCCTTGGACTGCGCCCGACTGGAGGAATGTTTCCGTGAAAAAGGGGCTGAGGCCGCCCTGGAAACGCTGGAGAACCACATGGAATCGACCGGGGACCACACCGGGTGGTTCTACACCCTCCTGATGCGGGCCCGGCAGGGCCTGGGTCTGGATCCGACTCCGACAGCCCCCGCCGAGGAAATTCCCGCCGGCAAGCACGAGGCCTATGAGGAAGCCATCCGGTCGGCCGGCCGCAAGGTGGGGAATGCGGCCCTTGAGAAAGGCCAGCTGGAAGCGGCATGGCAGATGTTCAAGTTGCTGGGGGAACCCGAACCGGTGCGACAGGCCCTCATGGCCAGGGAGCTGGGGGAGGAAGATGACTGGGAGTTGCCGATCCGCCTCGCCTACTACGAGGGGCTGGCGCCGGAGGCGGGGTTCGATTGGATACTCCGCCGGTATGGTTTGTGCAACGCCATCACCACCCTTTCCCAGGAGACGCCGGGCGGGCCGGAGGTGCGCCAACATTGCCTGCGGGCCCTGGTGCGCGCCATCCGCGCCGAGCTGATGCGGCGCCTGCGCGCCGACCTGCGGCACCGCCAGGGACTGCCACAGGCGGAAACCGACGCGGAACTCGGTCCACCTCCGGAATCTGGCGACATCAGCCGCCTGCTGGACAAACACCCCGAATTGACCGAGGAAGATAATTACCACATCGACCTGTCCCACTTGCAGTCCACCGTGCAGTTGTCGAGCCAATTGCAGGCTTGCGCGGAACGGACGCTGGCGCGTGAGCTGTGCGACTACGGCAAGCGCCTGAAGGGGCGCTTTGTGCCGCGGGGGGAGCCGCCATTCGCGGACTTTTTTGGTGGATGGGATCGCTTTCTGGCGGCGCTGGAGGGGGATGACGCTGAGGGCAACATCAGCTTTTTCCGCCAGGAAGCGCAGGCGGCCGCCGAGGAGGGGAATCCCTACCCGGCGGAAGTATGGCTGGATTTGTTGCGGAAATTGGGCCGCGACCGGGAGGCGCTGGAAGCGGCGGCCATCTGCCAATCCCCGGCGGGCCTGCGCGGCCCGTGCCGTGACCTGAGGGATTTTCGCCCGATGCGCGAGGCCGCGCGCAGGCAGGAGGACCGGGTCCATTTTCTGGCCGCCCTGCTTGAACAGCACAACCTGGAACCCCGGGCGCGCTGACCATGGCGTCGATGCCGGCGAATCCGGGTTTGCCGATCGATCCGGTGCTTCCCGGTATCGCGGAAGCCTTGCGCGTCTGCCCCTCGCTGGTGTTGAGGGCCCCGACGGGCGCCGGCAAGACCACGCGGGTGCCATTGGAACTGATGCGGGCCGAATGGGCGGCTGACGGATGGGTGGTGCTGGTGGAACCCCGGCGGTTGGCGGCGCGAGCCGCCTGCACCCAGATGGCTAGCCAACTGGGACAGAAACCCGGCGAATTGGTTGGCTACCAGGTTCGGCATGAGCGGCGGATTGGCGGGGAAACCCGCGTGGTCGCCATGACGCCGGGCATCCTGCTGGGGCGGTTGGCGGATGATCCTGGGCTTGAGGGCATCTCCGCGATCATTCTGGACGAATTCCATGAGCGGGGGTTGGAGACCGACCTGATCCTCGGGCTTGCGCGTACCATTCGTGACACCCTGCGCCCCGACTTGCGGCTGGTGGTGATGTCGGCCACGTTGGATGTCCAGCCCCTGGTGAATTACCTGGGGGATTGCCGGGTCATCGACTCGCCCGGCCGGTTGTTTCCGGTCACCTTGCTACACCAGCCCTCCGACCGGGAAACCCCGATAGCCACCGCTGTGGCGCGCGGGGTTTGCCAACTACTGGAGGAAACCTCGGGCGACTTGCTGGCCTTTTTGCCCGGCATAGGGGAAATTCGCGCCACGGAGCGGGCCCTCGAAGGGGTGGCCCAACGATTTGGGGTCGATCTGCTGCCATTGCATGGTGACTTGCCCCTCGAGGACCAGGACCGGGCCTTGCGCGCGGGAAACCGCAGGCGGGTGGTGCTGGCCACCAATGTGGCGGAAAGCTCCGTCACTGTGGAAGGTGTCACCGGGGTGGTGGACTGCACCACCGCCAGGCAGTTGCGCCATGATCCTTCCGTGGGATTGAACCGACTGGAGATCAGGCCGGTGAGCCAGGCATCCCTCACCCAGCGGGCCGGTCGGGCCGGGCGTGTGGCGCCGGGTGTGTGCCTGAGGCTTTGCTCTGAAGGTGATGCCCGCAACCGCCGGCCGGCCGACGAACCCGAGGTGCGCCGGTTAGACCTGGCTGGCCCCCTTTTGCGGTTGGCCAGCATGGGTGAATTGGAAAGTTTTGAATGACTGGACGCGCCTGGGGAGGCGGCGCGGCTTGCGGGCCTTGGGGAATTGGAGGATATTGGCGCCTTGGATGGTGGCAAAATCACCCGGCTTGGGAACGCGTTGGCCTCCTTGCCCGTGTCGCCGCGCATGGGGGTGCTCCTGCTGAGGGGGCGGGAACTGGGGGTGCCCGGGTTGGTGGCGGCCACGGCCGCGGTGCTGGAAGAAGGAGATCCGCGCCCGCGCGCCGTTGGTTTCGGCCAGCCGTCGGTTTCGCCATCTTCCTCGGACCTGCTAGATATTTTGGCCCTGCTGGAGGAATTCGAACGGGGTGGCAGGCCAAGCCAGTTGCCGGGTTCACGGGGCAAATGGCTGTTGCGGGCCCGTGACCAGATCGCCCGGCTGCTCGGTGAACCCGCCGGCATGGAACCGGTGTGGGAGAACGAAGAGGCCCTGGGAAGAGCCCTGTTGGCGGCGTTTCCCTCCAGGCTGGCGCGCAGGCGGGAGCCCAAATCGCCCCGGGCGCTGCTGGCATCCGGCCGCGGGGCGAAGTTGGCGGAAAGCTCCTCTGTTCGGGAGGAGGAACTGTTTGTCGCGCTGGACCTGATGGACGCACCTGGGGAGGCTGTGGTTCGGATGGCCAGCGGCGTTCAGCGGGCTTGGCTGGATCCCGCAGGTTGGACCACCAGCCTGGAAACGCGATTTGACGACAAGACCAACCGGGTGGAGACCCGCAAGCGGGTGGCATGGCACGGTCTGGTTTTGGAGGAAACCGACCATCCGACCGCCCGCGACGAGCGGACCGCGGAGCTTTTGGCCGAAATCGCCTGGCAGAAACGGGGCACTGTATTACCAGGGGAGGATTCGACGGCCGGAAAATTTCTGGCGCGGTGGCGTTGGCTGAACCGGGAAATTCCTGGCCTGCTTCCCCCGCTGGAGGAATCCCTGGAGCGGGAGGTTTTACTGGGGCTGTGCCAGGGGCTGCGTGGATTGTCGGAGCTTGGGGATGCCGATTGGCATGGCGCCTTCGCCGGGCGGCTGACGCATCACCAATCCAGGGAGTTGGACACCCACGCACCCGAACGAATCACGCTGCCGAGCGGGAACAGCGTCGCGCTGACCTACGAGCCGGGTCGGCCCCCAGTGCTTGCGGCCCGCATCCAGGAGCTGTTCGGCTGGAAAGAGACCCCCCGGATCGCCCAGGGGAAAGTGCGGCTCTTATTGCACCTGCTGGCCCCCAACTACAGGCCCCAGCAAGTGACGGATGATTTGGCCAGTTTTTGGAACAACACCTACCAGCAGGTGCGCAAGGATCTGCGGGGCCGATACCCCAAGCATCCCTGGCCTGAAGACCCGTGGACGGCGGTGGCCCCCCAGCGGCGGAAATAGTCACGGCCCCGCCAGAAGTGGCATCAGGGCGTTGCCCCAGATCACCGATTTGCGGGCAAGTGACAGGGAGGCGTGGGCCGGGCTGGTGGAGGGCAAACGGATCATGCCGACACCATCCAGCAGAGGCCCAAGATTTGGTGCCGCACGCCTTCTAAACAAGTTCTCGGCAGTGGCGCCGTTGAAGCAGACCAGCCGGATCAGTGGGAAGAACCCAAAGAATTCCGTAAAGTCGTTAACCAGCATGGAGCCTGGCTGGATGGAGCTATCCAGGCTTCCGGCGCGCTCGCAGCTTTTCAGCACATCCCAAACCGCCAAGCCACGGCTTTGTAGGTGGCGCACCCTGTCGGTGTAAGGGGCCTCGGGAGCGAAACCCAGCAAACCACCCAAGATGGGCCAGAAGGCATTGCGGGGATGCGCGTAATACTCCTCCGCTGCCAGCGACGCTTCGCCGGGCATGGAGCCCAAAATCAACACTTGGCTTTCGGGAGTGGCGATTGGCGGAAAGCCGATGATCCGGTTCATCTCCACTCCAACGAAAGTAGGGGCTTGATTTCAATTTGCCTGAATTGCGGTTAGAGTAGGACTCGAAACCACCCACGATCGGGAGAATGTGCCATGGTTTGGTTGGCTTGTGTTTTGTCGGGAATTCTAGCGTTGGACCAAGCCCCGTCCAACCGGCCGAACATCCTGTTCATCATGACGGACGACCATGCCGCCCACGCCATTTCGGCGTATGGCTCGAAAATCAACAAAACCCCGCACCTGGACAAGCTTGCCGGCGAGGGGATTCGGCTGGACCGGTGTTTTGTGACCAACTCCATTTGCACCCCTAGCAGGGCTGCTATTTTGACGGGCAAATACAGCCATAAAAACGGGGTTCCGGTCTTCAACCGGTTTGATGGGAGCCAGCAGACCGTCGCCAAGCTGTTGCAATCGGCGGGGTACCACACCGGCATGTTTGGCAAATGGCACTTGGGCAGCGACCCGACGGGTTTCGACCGCTGGAAAATCCTTCCAGGTCAGGGGGCTTACCATGATCCGGTCTTCTACACCTCCTCCGCCCGGAAGAAGGAGATGGGTTATTGCACCGACCTGATCACCGATTTCTCCATCGATTTCCTCGACCAGAGGCCCAAGGACAAGCCG
>JAFMJU010000107.1 GCA_017853285.1 Gemmataceae bacterium | reverse complement strand
GGCTTTACACCGGCCAGGGCGAGGCGCGCCAACTCACCGACATCGCCACCGGTATCGGCAACCCGGTCTGGTCGAGGGACGGCAAGAAGATCGCGTTTGTCTCGGGTGTGTGGCCGGAATACTCCACCCTGCCCTTCACCGAGAGCAACGCGAAAAACAAGCAGCGGATGGACAATCAGGAAAAGAACCCGGTGAAGGCGAAGGTCTTCACCAAGCTTTTCTACCGCCACTGGGATGAGTATGTGGAGGATCGCCGGCAGCACCTGTTTGTCATCGACATCGAGACGGTGCTTGCGGGGGGCGCCATGCCCGCCCCCAAGGATATCACCCCTGGCGACCGGGACGCCTACCCCACCTCCAGCACCTTCTCCGTGGGTGATGATTTCTCGTTCAGTCCGGATGGAAGCCACATTGTCTTCACTGCCGTGCCCAAGGAAGACGAAGCGTGGAACACCCGCCACGAGCTGTGCCGCGTGCCTGTCACCGGTGGCACGGCGGAGTGGCAGGGGCTGAAAACAGGCTCCACCGGCGCTGAAAACGCCCCGCTTTTCAGCCCGGATGGCAAGCTGCTGGCCTATCGAGCCCAGCGGCGACCCGGCTACGAGGCTGACAGGTGGGAACTCTGGGTGGCTCCCGCCAACGCGGACGGGACACTAGCGGGTCAGCCGAAATCGCTGACCCAGTCTCTCGACCGTTCGGTCGATTCCATGGTCTGGAAGGATGGCTCCACGCTGCTGTTCCTGGCGGAGGAGGATGCCGCCAGCGCCTTGTTTGAGATTCGGGCGGGCGGGGAACCCAAAAAACTGCTGGCAGGCGCGGGCCAGATGAACACCATGAGCATCGACCGGGCGGGCAAAACCCTGGCGGTGATGCACGCGCGGATGAACCTGCCGCCCGCACCGGCGCTGATCGACCTCACGGCCACGCCGCCTCAACCCAGCCGTCTTGCCACCGGCAACGAGGACCTGTTGGGCAAACTGGACCTGCCGGCTCCCGAGAGTGTCCGTGTGCCGGTCGAGGGGGCGCAGATGCAGATGTGGCTGCTGAAACCGCCGGGCTTCGACCCCGCGAAGAAGTGGCCCATGGTGTATCTGGTCCACGGAGGTCCGCAAGGGGCCTGGGAGGATGGCTGGAGCTGGCGCTGGAACCCCAGCATCTGGGCAGCGCGCGGCTATGTGGTGGCCTGCCCCAATCCGCGCGGCAGCACCGGATTCGGCCAGAAGTTCGTCGATGAGATCTCGGGCGACTGGGGCGGCAAATGCTACGCCGACCTGATGAGTGGTCTGGGAGTTGTGGAAAAACTGCCCTATGTCGACACCGACCGCATGGCTTCGGCCGGCGCCAGCTTCGGCGGTTACATGATGAACTGGTTCCAGGGGAACACGAAGAAGTTCAAGACGCTGATCACGCACTGCGGCGTGTACAACTTCG
The DNA here is from genome assembly GCA_017853285.1 of Gemmataceae bacterium. Lineage (GTDB taxonomy): Bacteria > Planctomycetota > Planctomycetia > Gemmatales > Gemmataceae > UBA6894. The sequence goes on along the minus strand of JAFMJU010000107.1, from coordinate 8,517 downwards.
ATTCGATGTACGCCACCACCGAGGAGCTCTGGTTCGACGAGTGGGAGCATGGCGGCCCGCCCTGGGGGAAAAACCGGGCCAGCTACGAGAAGCATTCACCCCACCGGCTGGCGGCAAACTTCTCGACCCCCATGCTGATCATCCACAACGACCTGGACTTCCGTGTGCCGGTCAGCGAGGGGCACCAGCTCTTCACCACGCTGCAGCGGTTGAAGGTGCCCAGCAAATTCATCAACTTCCCCGACGAGGGACACTGGGTTGTGAAACCAAAAAACAGCGAGTATTGGCACACCGAGGTATTCAACTGGCTGGAAAAACACACACCCGCCGGGCCGCGATGAGGGCCGGCTAGAATATCAAGTTGGGTATGATCCAAATTCAGGTTTTGGCGCCGGTCCCCAGTCGGGGATTCGGGCCGGACCGGTTCCCGGAGGGAAGTGACTATGTTTCGCGCGCTGAAAGCCGCGGCACCCGGTTCGCTCCTCGCCATGCTGGCCGTCGCCCTGGGCGCCGGCTTGATGGCTGGGTGTGGCGAGGCGGGGCCGGAGGGTCCGCCCGCTGATTTCAACGGCTATGTGGTCCGTGTCAGCGGCATGACCTGAATGAGTTGTCCAACCAAGGTGCAGTCTGCACTGAAGAAACTGGACTGGATCGACGCCACCACCATGGGGGCCAGCCGGGTGACCACCCAGGTCTGGTTCAAACCCAAGGCGGGCCAAAAATACGATGAGGACGCGCTGAAAGCCGCCATCAGCAAGGCGGGGTCGAATTATTCCTTCGCTGGCGTGGTGAAATCACCCGCCGCGGAAAAAACCGCTTCTCCAGCCAACGCCGGGACCGGTAGCTGAGCCCAGAGAACGATTCATCTGTTCCTCAAAAAGGCTTCGGGTCCAACAACCCGAAGCCTTTTTTCATGCCAAATGTAAATCTGGTTAAAATAGCTAACCTGTATCGCCAAGTTTGGTCATTCGGGTTGAGAGCGCCCTTCATTGTAAAAACCGGGCCTTGCAAGGTTTGACACATCGCCCGGCATTGGTTGACCCGTCGATACCAGCCATGCGGCGCAGGATGCGCCTTTTCCGGGAAAGACTCTCTCTCCCCTTTCCGCTGGAAAAAAACCCGGGATCGGATTTTTCCCCACAGCAGGATGCTGGGAGAATTTGCCATGAACTTGACTGCCCTTTGGTTGAACGGATTGCTGGCCATGGGCCAGACCAATTCCCCCGAAGTACTGCCCACAGTGAGGCCCATGGTCGCCCCGGCGGCTCCCAAGGCAGGGGCCGTGACCCCCGTCGCCGCGCAGGACCCGCCTTTGGGCGGCCCGCTTGGCGAAGGTTCCAGGGACCGCCTCCCCCCCGTGACCGACGGCCTTGCCGAGAAGGAATTCGAGAACGAGGAATCGGAGGAAGAGGTGCTGTTGCTGCGCCGGTTGTTGAACACCACCGCGCTGGGCCAGGTTCTGAATGACAACGGTGTCGTCTTCCGCGGCTTCACCAACGGCAACTTCACCGCCTCGAGCAAGACGGGCAGCAACCTGCCGATGGCGATGAACTATCTGGGCAACCAGTTCCAGTTGGAACAGAACACCCTGATCATGGAAAAGGCCATCGACACCAAGAGCGAGGAGTTCAACTGGGGCTTCAAGGTTTACAGCATCCTGCCCGGTTCCGATTACCGGTTCACGTTGATGAACAACCTGATGGACAGCCAGTTGCGGATGAATGACGGGCTGCCCAACACCTACGGGGTGGATGTGCCGGAGTTCTTCCTGGAAGGTTATGTTCCGGAATTCAAGACCAGCATCAAGGGCGGTCGTTTCGCGACGATCATCTGCAACGAGCTGATCGACCCCACGGGGAACAGGCTGGTCTCCCGCGCCTTGACCTTCATGAACAACCCGTTCACCCATGTCGGTTTGCTGGCCACGACGAACCTTTCCGACAACTGGACGATGTTCAACGGCATCACCTCCGGCAACGACGTGTTCTTCGGCCCGGCAGGGTCCCCCATGTACCTGGGCGGCCTGCGTTGGGATAGCACCGACAAGGACACCGCTGTCGCCTTCAACACCACGCTGGGCAGCGCCCAGTACAACCAGAGCCTGAACACCAACAACCTGTACGACGTGTTCGAGATCTACCTGAGCAGGAACTTCGCCGAGAAGTGGAACTACACGCTCGACATCATGTACAGCCTGCAGAACAACATCAACGGCGTGTACATGGACCGCGACGGCATCAACCCCCGGGCCTACCAGGGCAACGCCACCTGGTACGGGTTCATGAACTACCTCACCTACACCTTCACGGATGACTTCGCCGGCACTTTCCGCTTCGAGGTGTTCGACGACAACAAGGGTGTGCGCACCGGGTATGAGGGGATTTACACCACCTACACCCTTGGCGCGGTGTACAAGTTCAGCGAGGGCCTGTGGCTGCGGCCCGAGTTCCGCTACGACTACAACGGGACCTCGCAAGCCTACCAGGGCAGCAACGGCCTGTTCACCGCAGCAGCCGACTTCATCCTGAGGTGGTAACGCAACCTTGATTCCCGACTGGGAACGGGCCCCGGAAGAAAGCTTCCGGGGCCCGGTGCCGTTCCAAAAGTAGGACCGCGCCATGCAGTCAATTTTCATGGTTTGCCTGCTTTGGGAATTGCCAGGGCAGGCATCGCTGGAGGCAACGCCGCCCGGAGAGCGCGCAACCGGCGAAATGGTCGGCCAGAAGGACGCGACCGGGTGGCTGCAAAGACTTCTGGAACCCACACCGACCGGCAGTTGGCTTGGGGACCACGGGATCGTCCTGCGGGGCTTCACGAACGGCAACTTCACCGCCGCCAGCAACACCGGCAACAACCTGCCCATGGGCATGAATTACCTGGGCAACCAGTTCCAACTGGAACAAAACACGCTCATCGTCGAGAAACCCATCGATACCGACTCCGATTCCTTCCACTGGGGGTTCCGCACCTATTCCATCCTGCCGGGAACGGATTACCGGTTCACAGTCGCCAACAACCTGATGACCGGCCAGCTTTCCGCCAACAACGGCCAACCCAACACCTACGGCGTGGATATTCCCGAGTTCTGGGTGCAAGCATGGCTGCCGGAACTGCGCACCGACATCAAGGCGGGCCGCTTCTTCACCATCCTGTGCAACGAGTCGGTCGACCCGACCAACAACCGCCTCGTTTCCCGCGCGCTCACCTTCATGAACAACCCGTTCACCAGCGCGGGCCTGCTGGCCACCACGCACCTGTCGGCCAACTGGACATGGACCAACGGGATCACCTCAGGAAACGATGTGTTCTTCGGCCCGGCATCAGGGCCGATGTACCTGGGTGGGCTACGGTACGACAGCGACGACCGGCACACCGCCTGGGCGTTCAACACCACACTGGGCGACAACACCTACGACATGCGGCTGATGCAGGGCCGCACCTTTGATGTCTTTGAGCTTTATCTCAGCCGGGACCTGATTTCGGTTTCAGATCGGCTGAATTACACGCTGGACATGATGTACAGCCTGGAAAATGGCATCGATGGCGCCTTCAACATGCCGGATGGCTCCTACCCACGGTATTACCAGGGCAACGCCTCGTGGTACGGGTTCATCAACTACCTCACCTACACCTTCAATGAAGAGTTGGCGGCGACATTCCGCTTTGAGGTTTTTGACGATCCGTTCGGAGTGCGCACCGGATTCCAGGGGGTATACACCACCTACACGCTGGGTTCGGTCTGGAAGGTGCGCGACGGGCTGTGGCTCCGGCCCGAGGTACGGTTGGACAACAACGCGAATTCGATGGCCTACAACGGCAGCCACAGCCTTTTCACGGCTGCGGCAGATTTCATCATCCGCTGGTGAACAGTCTAGGCCCCTTCCACCAGGGAAAGCAGCCTTTCAGCCCGACCCACCAGCCAGCGTTCCAGCAGCCAGGCCAGGATTTCCAAACCCCGGTCCCCCGTGTCTTTTCCCGGGCTGTATTCGCTGATCGCCAGACCGGCCACTTTGTTCACCGGCATTGATTCCATCAGGCGCAGCACCCGCCAGCCATCGACACCACATGGCACGGGCCGGGCCATGCCGGGCAGGAACCCGGGATCAAACACATCGACATCCAGATCGATGAGGATGCGGTCCCAACCCCCGGTCGTCCTCGCCACCCGGGCCAGGGTGGCCGCCTCATCGGCGATCCATTGTTCGGCAGTGATTTCCTCCGCGAGGAAACGCCTTTTTTCCCCGGCTGGAATCAGCAGGTCGCGGTTGCCCAAATGCACCAGCCGAGGCGCCCCGCCCCAGTTTAGATGGCGCAGGAAATTGCCGTGCGAGAGATCCTCCACAGTGTCGTGGAACCGGTGGATGTCGACATGGGCATCCAGTTGCACCACACCGGCTTTGGGGTCGCCCGCGATCACATCCAGCACCGGGAGCACCGACAGGTGGTTGCCGCCCAGCCAAACCAGATGCTCTCCCCGGGAAAAGGTTTTCTCGGCCAGCCGGTGACCGCGGGAGCGCCACAGCGACAGCTCGCCGATGGTGTCGAAGGAGGCCTCCACCAGGCGCGTGTTGGGGCACCAGGCGTTGGCGCGGGTGGGCACCGTCTCGCGACGGAAATCGGCCAGGATCTCGCGCACCGCCTCGCCCAGATGGCGCGCGCCCTCGCTGGTGCCCGGCGAACCGAAGTTGTCCAGCGGGAAGATCACCACGCGGTTGGCGGGCGGCATGGATGCCGGTCGGCCATGGTGCTGGCTCATTGGGGTGCTCCTTGCCGGGGCCGGACGAAACCACGCTCAGCCCTGCTGCATCCATTTCTGGATGCGCGCCGTCTCCTCGGGCCATTTGGCGGAAGTCCTGCGCTCAAGGAAGGCATCGAAGACCAGGTCGATGGTTTCCAGGAAGGACCGGGTTTGCGCGAGCCGCTCCTCGATGCGCGGACGCTCCTCGCTGGCCTCGGTCTCGGGCAATTTGAGCCCCGAAACGGCCAAGGTCTCGGCCGACCAGGAAAATTCGTACGGTTCATCGTGCCGGGCCATCATCAGCCCCAGGCGGCGGGGCAGCTTGCCCGAAGCCAGAGCCCGCCGGGCTTCCGGAAGGCGTGTCGGCGCGTCCGCGGTGATGGTTTCCTTGCCGGTCTCACCCCGGGGACATTCGAGGGACAGGGTCTTCACCAGGGTGATGGTGGCCTCGGAACCGTCCGCCAGGGTCAAGGTGTCGGTTTCCTGCTCCAGGGTGTGCCACAGCCAGGCGAAAAACTCGTTGCCCAGGAAGTCTTTGCTGGATTCATCGGAGCTCCATTGCAAACGGGCCGGGGTCTTGCCGGGTAGGAACACGGTGGGTTCGGCGTCATCGATCGCGCGGGTACGGCCGCGGACCTCGCTCAACTGGAATGCGAGCCGGCCTGAGGTGAGCGGTTCAATCTGGCGCTCGAAGGTTTGGTGCACCAGCCCGGTCAGCTTTTCCAGAACCGCCGGGGTGACACCTGAAACCAGCATTTCGCCGGAGAGTCCGTCCCACATCAGCGCGGAGGATTTGCGTTTCAGGAAACGACCGTCCTTTGATTCCTGCTCCAGCCGATCCTTGGCGCGGTCGCGGGCCTCCTTGCGCTGGCGATTGCTGGGATGGCCGGACGGGTTGCCAGCCGCCAGGGCGGCCAGTTCCTCGGCGGTGTAGGCACGCAGCAGTTCGGGGGGCAGTTTGAGCGTGTCGATCCGCAGCGCCCACTGGAGGGCATCGATGATGACATTTTTTTCGAGCGAGAATTGCTTGTCGAGGATATGGTCACCGGCGATCCACCCGGCATCCATCCCATCGGCGGAGGCGATCCGCTGACGCCCCATGCCAAAATCTGCCAGTTTCTCCAAATGGTCTTCCGTGAAGGTGCGCGGGGCCCCGCCGTTCACCTTGAAGCGTTGAAAACTCAGCCGTCCGCCGAAAAAACTCATGCCGTGGTCCTGCCATGGGTCCGGTTGCGCCTGGGAATCAGCCGGCCCACCGCATTGCAGGGAGACTTCGGCTGGCTAGTCTTTCTCCCGGTGGCATGCCGGTCAAACCGGCAGGCTAACAAACAGACAGTCGAACTCCCAGCCAGTTTGACTATTTCCCTCAATTAGCCGGTTAAAACCAAAAAGAAGGCATGATTCAGGCCTTTCTCAAATACCCCATAGCTTTCAATTAACCCAATCTACTCATATTCATGGACCCTATTAGATGCGCTGGTTCCCGAAACTTCATCCGGGTACAAGCACCTCGCATTGGCTGATTCATCCGGGGGCAGGAAGCCCCGCCGGCTGGGTTCGCAGGGAGCGTTTGGGGTCGTCAAGGAGGAGAGTATGGAAGGTTTTGTGCTCATTTGGGAAGGAAACACCCCTGAGGGCAAGCGTTGCAAAGGTGTGATGCGCTGCGACGGCAGCCAGGATGAGCTGGAAGCCAGGCGGGAGTTGATCTGCTCCCTGGGAAATGGGCCAAGGCCCGTGCGGGTTCGCAAAATCGCCTCCAAACCGGTGGCGGGCACCCAGTCCAGTTGAAATCGCCGGGTTAATCCGGTTTTCCAAAATTGATTTCCACCGGCGGCCGGGCGCAAACGCCCGGCCGCCGGTGTGTGTTTTCAGGGTGTCGGTTATTCCCGGGACCGGGAACCCTGGCTAGCGGCCCCGCCAATCGTCACAAACGGTTGGGTGGGCGGGTCGGGGTGCCAAAGGTGGCCCGGTAGGGGCCTCGGGGCGTTGACCCTCCCACCGGGGGGTGTTAGTTTCCCGAAGTCTGTTCCAATCGGGAATTTCTGGACATTTCGTGGTCGGTGGCACCCTCGGGGGATCCATGGGGTCTCCCTGGCAACCGGCAAACAGCGAAATCGATTCGGCGAACGGTGCGGGGGCGTGAATCATGGCCAAGGAAGAAACCGCTGGGACCGAGGGTAACGGCGAGGAGCAAGCCGCCGCTCCCAAGGAAAAAACCAAGGTCAAGAAGGCCAAGCCCGCCAAGGCGGAAAAAGCGGCCGCCACCAAACACAACAAGGGGGTCTGGGGCCTTGACCTAGGCCAGTGCGGGCTGAAGGCGATCCGGCTCGAGGAACGCGACGGCCAGGTTGTGGCGACCCACTTCGACTACATCGAGCACGCCAAGATCCTCAGCCAGCCGGATGCCGACAAGGACGCGCTCATCCGCGAGGCGCTTGAGACCTTCCTGAAGCGGAACAGCTGGAAGGGTGACCATCTCGCCATCGCCGTGCCCGGCAAAAGCGGGCTGGTTCGCTTCGTGAAGCTTCCCCCGGTGGAGGAGAAGCGGATCAAGGACATCGTGGCATTCGAGGCCCGCCAGCAGATCCCCTTCAGCCTGGAGGAGGTGGTCTGGGACTTCCAGAAGCTGGGCCAGGGGATGGTGATCGAGGGCATGGCCATCGACACCGAAATCGGCCTGTTCGCCATGAAGCGCGACGCCATCCAGCGTGAGCTGCAGAGCTACAAAGACGCGAATATGGAGGTGCACACCATCCAGATGTCGCCCCTGGCGCTGGCCAACTACCTCATCTTCGACCAATTGAAGAAGGACCCGCCCACCGGCAAGCCCGAGGATGACGATGGTTCCAGCTCCTCCAGCCGCTGCATCGCAGCGCTGGATGTTGGGGCGGACGAATCCACACTGGTGGTCACCAACGGCGGCAAGACCATCATGCAGCGGCCGGTGAACATCGGCGGCAACCATTTCACCCGCGCACTGACCAAGGAGCTCAAGCTCACCTTCGCCAAGGCCGAGCACATCAAGCGCAACGCCACCAAGGGCGTCGGCAAGGATGGGCCCGACCTGAAGACCATCCTGGCCGCCCTGAAGCCCGTCTACTCCGACTTTGTCAACGAGCTTCAGCGGGCGCTGACCTACTTCAGCAACACCAACCGCAGCGCCGAGATCACCCACCTGGTGGGACTGGGCAACGCCTTCAAGCTGCCGGGCCTGCAGAAGTACCTGCAGGAGAAACTGCAGCTCCAGGTCAACCTGCCCGAGTCCTTCGAGCGCCTCGACACCCGTGAGGTCGATTCCCAGACGACCTTCCGGGACAACCTGCTCAGCTACGCTGTCGCCTATGGATTGGCCCTGCAGGGCATCAACAAGGGCACCCTGAAGGTCAACCTGCTGCCCCCGGAAATTCGCTTTGAGCGGATGATCCGCGCCAAGAAGCCGATGGCGACCGCGGCGGCCGCCCTGCTGCTGCTGGGCCTGGGTGGTTTGGCATGGCGGAATTATGTGGGAGCCAAGCCTTTCATCGATTCGAGTGTGATCGCCGAGGTGGACAACGCCAAGAAGGCAAAATCCACCGTAGACGCCGGCAAATCGGCCTACGACAACGCCGTGAAGGCGACGGACGACGAGAAACGCAAAGTCGAGAGCAGTGTCGCAGGACAGCAGGAGCGCCTGAACTGGCTGGAACTCTACAGCTTCGTCAACGAAGCCCTACCCCACCCGGATGGCACCAACCTCTACTCGGCCGATGCCAAGCCCTACTTCGAGGGGTGGCGCGTGC
>JAFMJU010000106.1 GCA_017853285.1 Gemmataceae bacterium | reverse complement strand
CGAAACAGCCCAAGAATCGTGGAGGAGCTGATGCGTCTTCAGGAAACCGAGTGGCGACAAACCTTCCTGTGGACCCTCCAAAAAGCATTGGGAGAAATCCCGATTCTCAATTGACCTTTCAACGCCCCAGTAATTCAGGCAGGAAGAATCCTGCAGACCCAAAGTCCCAATCTAAACCATATGAAAGGTCCCCGGTCATTTTCCAGAAATAGGCAGGGTTTTCTGCGATAATTTCAATTATCTTCTGCCCATTTTTTTTCCCTTTGACAACCAATCTAAGCGAATCATTCCACGCCCAAGCTATCCCAGAATTATCCAAATTCTCGTAAAGGAAATGGAAATCCCATTGACCGGGTCCGACCTTAATTCCATGCGACGACAAAACCTTATCTGAACCAACACCCCTGACAGTCAATTCCAGGACCAGATCCCCTTCAACCCCTGATTCCTCCCTGGTCATTGTCAGGCGGCAACGGTTGGGGCGAAGGGGTGCCGAATCCAGGGCGACAAATCGCTCAACCTGAAGGATTGGGTTTAGGATTGGCTTTTTTTGGCTGTTTCCAGGTAGCCTGAAATCAAATTCACCCAACCACTGCAACCAGTTTCCATACCTCTCCATGACAGGGTTTTTTCGAGATTTTCCCACCCATGCCTGAAGGGCAGCACGGGAAATCACCCCCTTACCCAGATCAGCCTCGAGTTCATTCCTGCCGATGGCCAGCCATCTTTTACGGCATTCGGCCGACCGGACTTTCAGGGAATCTCCCAAGGCAGGGCCCAGCTTGGAAAAATAAACGCCAGCATCCTTTCCGGCAGCCTTGAAAACAAGTTCGCAAATTCCAGACACTTTGCCCAATGATTCCCCACCATTTCCCGTGGGGAAAAAGGGACCAACCCCATTTTCCGATTGATCCATTAACCCAAATCCGGAAGCCAGTTGAACAGCGCCAGCAATCGTTGCTATTTGCGCCTGCAAGCTCTGCCTCGACTGAATGATTTCCTCCAGGTACCAAATGGGGTCTTCCCAATCTATTGGGAGATCGAGTTGGCAGAAATCCGCACACTTTCCCTGCCAGGCACGCCAAGCTTGCGGCCCTCGAATTTCCTGGTTCAACAATCGCGCGGCCAAGGCAAGACGATCTTCCAAAACAGTCAATGCATTCTGGCCCCGTTCCCAGGCATCTATCAAAGTGCGCCTTTTGGCTTCGGTTTTTTGAACCAAGGGAATAGAAATCTTACCGATTTTGGGTGGGGACCAGGATTCCACGGATCGAGCCACCTCCCTCAGACTTGGCATGTCGGGAATATTTGCAAGCTCCGGCCAATCCGAGGATTCCAAAATCGCGTTCACGAATGAATCCAGCCGATCACGGCACGCTATTAGCCGGGCGCGGCGATCCATTCTCAAATCAGGATGGGAATCCAAAAAATCCCGCATCTCTTCCAGGCGGTCCAACATTGGCTCCAATGAATGAACCAGAAAAAGGGTTTCCTTTGGTGGCAACAAACCAAATTCCAATCGCCTGATAGTTGCCTGATCCCTTATTTGCTTGTCACAGGCCAGGACAAATCCAACACAAACGAAAATGGCCAATAAAAAAGCCAGAAAAAAAACCGTAAACCATGCGCGTATTGAAGAAAAACTGGAGCGCTTACGATAATCCCGGGCGAATCGAAGCCAATTTTGAACACCTGCCCGACCATCGCCTGATGAAGAATCACAGGCTGCCGAGCTGAAATGAAAACCTCCAAAATCACGTCCAAATTCCCGATTCAGTTCCTGAACCAAACGAAGCATTTCATGGGATTGTGAATCTCCCGAATTCGGAAGCAACAAAAGGACGGGCATTTGACCAGGCAGGGTATCCGCACCGCGACTAGATCGCAACGCCTTGAAATCCTCGGCCAAACCCGCATGGGTCTCCTTTTTGCGGGCTACATTCTCAGGAATTAAAACGAGGCATGCATGGGACCGTCTGAGGCAGGCGATCCCATCCATAGAGAGCGGTTCTGGAACAGGAACCCACTGGCAACCCATTCCATCGAGTTTTCCTTTTTCACCGGTTGGAAACCAACCCATCATGCCAGCAATAGAATCGCGGGAACAGGAGTGCCCGGGCTCGCCGGTTGTCCCCAAAACCGCGATTCGCAAGCTCATGCGGCCACCATGTTGTCATTCACCAATTGGCTACCTGCGGTCATGGCAAACCTTCCGCGGTGGTTTGCCTCTCCAGACTCACCCCATTTTCCCGGCACCAGCGTGTCACCTCCACGACAAGCGGGGAGGAGTCATCGGGATCCCTTGTTGTATACAAGAAGCGGATCGGGCGAATCTTGCCTGGGACCTGGTTGCCTTTCCATTCCAGGATCTTTTTTTGGGCGGAAGTCCAATCCAACAACTCCCGCCTCTCCACCCCGCCCCCAGCCGGTGCACCGACTGCTTCATGGATTTCCGCAAACCAAAAAAGATTATTTGGGGAAAATGTTGCGCCGGAATACTCCTTGGCCAAATCCGGGCCAAGGATCCGCATCACAAGGCCTGGCGACTTGGAATTTTTGACTTCCCCACCACGTTTTTCCACAACTTTTACCGGGTCTGTTTTGGAAGTTGGTGTGGAATTCACCATCTCCCCCTCTCCAGGCAGCCCCCCCGCAGTTCCTCCTCCCAATCCAAACTGCCCCGCCATCAGAAAGCAAATCGCTGCCATTCCCAAACTGCAGATCCACCGGACAGTAACGGATTGGCGGGATGACAATTTGCGTCCGTAAATCCTTGGCAAAACATGGTCCACCATGGGCGCGGAAAACAACACTCCCACCAACATGCCAGTCACGCCAAGGAAAATGGCAGGCAAATACCTGACCAGCATGGGAAACATTCCACCGGGATCCATCATTTTTCCTTTCCACCGAAAATCATGTCCGGCCTGCCGACATCCGCCGCGGCGTCCGCCTCGGCAAACCAACGCAGGTATTTTTGCCTTTGAAAAACAGTTGGAAATGGCGATGAAGGGCTTGGCAAAAAAATGTAGTAGGGCTCGCGGCTATCACCACCCGAAGCCGCGAGCCTCCTTCGATCCTCCTCGACCATTCGCCTGACTTGACCGGGATTCGCCTCAGGATCGATGCGGACAGGGCCGGAAGGATTTTCCCGAACGAGTCCACCATCTCCTGTGTCAATCTTGAGAATCACCGGGGCGATCCTTCCCGACAATTCTTTGGCGGTTGCGGAACGGGTTTCAGACAGGCGCTTCCTTTCCCGGTCGATTTGAACCAAGCGGTTTTTCAGTGTTGCCTCATCCCCGGACACAGCTTTGGAGTTCGCACCTCCCGTTTCCCGCGCATCCTGACTGGCAAATGGCAACAGCAAAAAAATACAAAACAGCAAAATCAACACATCAATCATCGGGATGAAAAATCGGGTCACACTCCGCTTGGGAAGCTGGATCATCATCGCCTCCCGAATCAGGTAGAACGATCCTGAATTTCAACCTTTGGCAAACCAGCCAAAGAACGAATCAAGTCACGGCCGATGAGCACCACCCAAGTGGGAAGAATGTTCGCGAGGGCCATCAGCAACCCGGCCCCCGTAGCCGTGATCGCCGGCGCGTAAAGTTGAATGATTTTTTCAGGTGCCGTGGGGCCCTGGATTGACCCAAAGGTTTGCAAAATCCCCGCAACGGTCCCAAGGAGTCCTAGGAGGGGAAACCACTCAGCGGCCTGGGCCAAGTGTGAAAGCCAGACATCACAGCCGGTATGAAAATCCGTGCCAGCCCAAGTCAATGCACGCCAACCGACCAGTAATTGGGTGGCCATCAGCAGGCCCCCTCCAACCAAAATCAGCCAATCCAATGGTGTTACATGGGCCAAAAAATAATCGCGGCTATCGGCCGGCAGAGCGAAAACAACCATGGACAAGGCCGCGATCGGAAGCAAGCAAAGAAGGCAGGGCATCAGCGAACAAACCAAAAACCGCCTCATGGCCGCCGCACTCCCAGCCTATCCTTTAGGTCCGTCCAAATGCTGCCTGGCCGAGGTGGGCCTCAACAAATCCGGCAACGGCCGCGGCTTTCCATCCCTGTCCACGCAAGCCAGGGTGGTTTTACCTTCCACCAATACTTCCCCATTCCTCATAATTTGATAGGCGTGATCGATGCGAACCGTGGTCATCCTTTCGATCCGCATCCGAACTGACAATTGATCCTCAAAATATGCCGGGCGCTTGTAATTCAATTCCACCCGGGTGATTACAAGGAAAAACCCTTCCTCTTCCATGGTTTTGTAGGAGGCTCCCAAACGCCGGAGGGCCTCCACCCGAGCCTCCTCAAAATAGGTCAGGTAAAACGCATGGTGCACCACTCCCATCGCGTCCGTCTCGAAGTAACGGACCCGAATCGGGATTTCAAAAACCATGCCTGTTTCCTGAACAGGATCCTTGCGATTCAGATTTTCACTCATCGAATCAGCCCAATCCGGTTGAACGGCCAATAAACCAGAAGAGCCCGGCCAAGCAGCAGTCGCCTGGGAACAGTACCCCAGGACCGGCTGTCCGAGCTGTTGGCGCTGTTATCGCCTAAACAGAGGTAGTGGCCATCCGGAACCCTCAGGATTCGAACAGGGAGCCATTGCAAACCGCGGAGGGATTCGGGCAAGGGCCTGTCAGGCGTCCAATCGAGGGGAACCGTCCAGTCCGCGACTTCCTGATCGGGGCTGGAAGGGTTGTCCCTGGAGGTGTAGTAAGAATCGCGCCACAACTTGACGCTTTCCAACTCCACCCTCATTCCCTGAACACCAAAACTGGCCGGCTCGAGATCATTGGCGGATGGAACCAGGTTTCCCTCCGGGTTGTAAGGCACGCCATCGCCAAAAGGGAGCTTGCCGTCCACCCAAACCATCAAATTTCGATCCACATTGGCAAACCGGACATGATGCTTTTTTCCATCGGCCCTGAAACCAGTCGGTTTTGCCCCGAGTTCTTTGTTGCCATCTTTGCCGCCCAATCGAACCAAAGTACAAACCCCGGTTCCCCCGTCGAAACGAGCCTGCATCCGTTCAGCGCCTTTTGATAATTCGCAGGTGAAAACACCACCTCCACCCGAGGCGGTCACCGTGGATTCAAGTATCAGGTCGCTTACCCAGTTATCCCCTGAACCTCGATAGTTATCGGGACCGGTCGGCTTGAAACCAAAGGGATCCTCGCTGAATCGGCCGGAATTGTAACCCATCACATCGGTGATCAATTGGTGGCGGACAGTTTCAGTTGCCTGGCCCACGGATGAGGACTTGCGCAGGTTGCTGCGCAGCAAATGATGGTAACGAACCCATTGGGTCCCGTTGCTTCCGGAGGCATCCGTCAGAAAACCATTCCCCCGGTTTTCCCAACCTGTGCTCCCATCAGCGGGACGCCAACGCCGCACATCCTTCAAATCTCGCGCGGGCTTTTCGGCGTCATAAACGATTCTCGCCTCAGCCAAAACAACCCCGGGGGGTTTGCGAACTATCTCGTAGCCACCCTTCAAAGCGGCATGGCCAGCGGGAGCTTCCAGGGATTCCGCCCCGGGCCGCTGGTCATTCAGCCCGTTGCCGTAATCGACTTCAAATCCACCACCCGCGCCTCGCCTGGCCCGGGATTCGAAATGCACCTGCATCTGCTTGTGGAACCACATTTCCAAGGGGCTTTCCGGAGCACCGGATATTTCGCCAGCTTTGGCTGTGGCGGGAGACCACCCTTCCTTCAGCAAATACAGGTCGCCCCCATGAATCGCGACCACCTCACCCGGGCGCCCCATCAATCTCTTGATGTAGTTGAAGGGAGTATGTTGCTTCTGCGGCCCGGAAACCGGGTAGTGCGGGTCCCGGCCTTCGCCAGAATTGCCAGGGTATTTGAAAACCACCACGTCGTGCCTTTCCGGGCCCCGACGCAAAAGATCGTAATGAAATTTGGAAACCATGACGCGGTCCCCGGTATTGGGCCCCGGATCAGGGTATTTGGCCGCCTCGATCGCGCCGGAAAGCTGCCCTGGGCGGATCAGCTCCACATCTTTCAGGCAATTGGGACATGTGCAAAAGGGCTGCGGGCCCCGCAATTCGGGGAATTCCACCTCATCGCTGCAGTTGACAGGAAAACGGTGGTCACATTCCGGACAATTGACCAATTTCTGGTAACCGTACAGGGTTTCCGCCATGGACCCTGTAGGGATGACAAAGCATTCCGCGATGAAGGTTTTGAGGATCAAAACCAGAATCACCACGAAAACCAGCGTGTCCAGGCTCTCTCGCCAGGCATCCTGAACCACGGTCTGGCCGGGTTGGACCTCGGGCGTTTCGGCCCTTCCAATGATCCACCCGAAGACCCGCCCCAAGGCGGAGCGTCTTTCCGGCAACCCCGCCTGCGTACCCGCTGTCATCAAAACACTCCCCGGGCGCGGCCCCGATCAGTCGCCGGTTTCCAAAACCGCCAGGAACGCCTCCTGGGGCAACTCCACCTGACCGATCTGCTTCATGCGTTTTTTGCCTTCGGCCTGCTTGGCAAGAAGCTTTCTCTTCCGGGTGATATCGCCGCCGTAACATTTGGCTGTGACATTTTTCCGCAATGGCGCGATGGATTCACGCGCCACCACCCTGCTGCCAATCGCCGCCTGAAGGACCACCTCGAACAGGTGTCGGTCGATCTCCTCACGCATTTTCTTGATGAGCTTCCTGCCACGCTGCTCGGCCGTGGAACGGTGGACGATGGTGGAAAGGGCATCGACCCTCCGCCCGGCAACAAGGATATCCAGCCTGACCAGATCTTCCGCGCGAAATCCAAGGATCTCATAATCCATGGTTCCATACCCATGGGTGACCGATTTGAGCTTGTCATACAAATCGTAAATGACTTCAGCCAAAGGCATTTCGAAAACCAAAAGCGCCCTCGTGGGGCTGAGGTAATCAGTGCGCAGGTACACGCCGCGCCGGTCGGTACAGATTTTCATCATGTCCCCGATGTTCTCGGAGGGGACAAGGAACGAAATCTTGATGAAGGGCTCCCGGAATTCCTCAATCTGGCCGGCGTCAGGGACCTTTTGCGGGTTGTCGATGACGATGGTTTCGCCCTTGCGATTCAGCACCTCGTAAGTCACGTTGGGCGCGGTCTGGACAAGGTCGAGATCACTGTCACGCTCGACCCGCTGCTGGATGATCTCCCTGTGCAGCATGCCCAAAAAACCGCAGCGAAACCCGAAACCAAGTCCTTCGCTGTTCTCGGGCTGGTAGGAGAAGCTGCAGTCGTTGAGCTGCAACTTGGCAAGGGCTTCGCGCAGGGCCTCGTAATCGTTGTTGTTCGACGGGTACAAACCCGAGAAAACCATCGGCTTGGGTTCGCGATAGCCAGGCAGTGGATCCTCGGCGGGGTCCAGCGCGTCGGTGACGGTGTCACCGATTTTGACATCCTGCAAGTTCTTGATCTGGGCCATGAAATATCCGACCTGGCCCGCGGACAAAGTATCACAGGCGGTGGGGCTCGGGCGGAATTGGCCGATATCGGTCACAACCCCCTCGGTAGCCTTGCCCATGAAGCGAACTTTTTGCCCCTTCCGGATTGTCCCTTCCTTGACACGGATATAGACCACCACACCCTTGTATGAATCAAAATGGCTGTTGTAGATCAGGCCCCTGAGCTTTGAGTTTTCATCACCTGCCGGCGGGGGAACCCGCTCGATCAGGGCCCGGATGACATCCTCGACCCCCTGCCCTGTTTTGCCACTCGCCGCGAGGACTTCCTCTGGCTTAATTCCCAGCGCCTGCTCCATTTCCTCCATGACAACTTCCGGGCGCGCGGTGGCCATATCGATCTTGTTGAGCACCGGAACTATTGTCAGATCGTTCTCAATCGCAAGGTAGGCGTTGGCCACCGTTTGCGCCTGCACACCCTGGGTGGAATCGACAAGAAGAACAGCCCCCTCGCATGCCGCAAGACTGCGGCTAACTTCGTAGGTGAAGTCCACATGGCCCGGGGTATCAATCAGGTTCAATTCGTAGGTTTGTCCGTCCAAGTCGTAGTAAAGGGTCACCGGGTGCATGCGGATGGTGATGCCGCGCTCACGCTCGAGATCCATCCCGTCCAAAAGCTGGGAGCGGAATTCCCGCTGGGTGATGGCGCCGGTTTTCAGCAGAAACTGGTCCGCAAGTGTGCTCTTGCCATGATCAATGTGGGCAATGATTGAAAAATTGCGAATGAATTTTCTGTCGGCCATGGGTTCTCAGAGCACTCCCGCTCACCGGCGAACTGCAGCAATTAACCAATTTCAGATGATACCAAGCGGATGGCTTTCCCTCCTAGGTCAGCCCACATGCGGCGAAATCTCATGATATTCCGAGAAATCAAGAGAATGGTCCCTCAAATCCTTTTCTGAAGGATAAATGAAGAAGCCGCGAGGGCCTGGACCTCGCGGCTTCAAAACCTTGAATTGGAATCTGGCCTTGGTGTGGACTGTCCGGAGTCCATCCCCCGCCTTCCTCCTTTTCCAAGGTTATTCGGGGGGGATTTCCAGCAGACCCTTGGCCTTGGTCGGTTGGACCATCATGGGGCGACCAGATGTGGATGCCTTTTCGCCCGGCTGGCCTTTCTCACGAACCTCGCCGGGAAAATCTCCCGCCGGGTTCCGGTTCCATTTGTTTTCGGGATTGAATCGGGAGACGGTGTTGCCAACGGGCCTGGCCTGGCCGCTCACCGTTCCACCCAAAGTGGAGGGTGCGATTGCCGGTTTCACTTCGGGGAATCCGCTCATCGGAGCAATTCCAGAAGGCAATGGCAATCCCTTTTCTTCGGGCTTGGTATCCGAAATTGATATTCCGGGCTCATCAAATTTCAGCATCCCGCGCAGGCTGGGAGTCCCGCCGCCAATTCCCACTTCAGGACCGATAGGCTTTGCCTTGGGATCAGGGAGCATTTCCGGCATCTCGGGCGCTTCCTTCAGAAGGGCGGGAAGGCTTGGGGCGCTGCTATCCGGAAGCGCAGGCAATCCAACCTGACCATTTTCAGGATTAAACTCCTCGTACTTGACCGGTGAGGCATGCTCACGGATCACCAGCGCCTTGCTGCGCTCCCGCTGGTGCTCGACCGCCCGAACCTGTGCAACACCCGGCAGGGCCCCCTCGGAAATCACGACGTTATTGTGCTTCAACAGGGTTCCCTTGGAATACTCAAAGTTGGCTATGGCATTGTTGTACTTCACGATGCTGGAGTATTCGTTTGCCAGGGCGTCAGCCCAGAAACGCTGGGCCTCCAGCAGAATGTCGATGGTGTCGCGCTTGCGATCGCCCCCGGAGCTTTTACCGGCGAGGAATTCCTGGAAGCGGATTCTCAGTTGCTCGCCAAACGCCTCACGCTGGGCGCGTTGAACTTTGATCTCCTCGTACCCGGTGAACATACGGCGGTAGGATTGTGACAAACCACGGCCTACGCGGAGCTCCTGGTCATGGAGGATCTCATAGGCCCTGGCCAGTTCCAGCTTGGCGATACGCACATTGGCGTTGGCCACCCGGAATCCGATCGGAACATTCAATCTCAGACCTAATTGCCAGTTGTTGAATCCGTTGGTCGCCAGGTTGCGTAGCGCATTGTCAGCGTTTGGGCCATCGAGGTCATTGCCGATGGCGTTTACATCGTAGGTGCTGATGAACCTCAGGTCGGGCAGCAGGTTGTTACGCTGGTTGACCAATTCCAGTTGACGAACCTTGACCTCGCGCCGGGCAAGGTGCAGCTCTGGGCGCAGGTCTATCGCCTCCTCGTAGGCGGTTTCCCAATCCGGCTCGAAGCGGGCCAAGGTTGGGGCATCGATCGGGATGATGCGGGTACCATCCTCCGCGGTGAGCCCCATCAGATTGCGCAGTTGGCGCTCATTTTCAAGCACCTGGTCCAGCGCGGCCAAGCGCTGGCCCCGGAACAATTCGAATTGACCGCGGGTTTGGGCCAGGTCCGCCAGGGTGATCAGACCGGCATCGAGGCGAGCCTTGCTGATGCGCCAGGCCTCGTACCCCTGTC
>JAFMJU010000105.1 GCA_017853285.1 Gemmataceae bacterium | reverse complement strand
TTGTAGGGTGGCACGCTGTTTTGGGCGTTTGCCTTGGCGAGTGAGCCCGACACCATGGTGATCACGAGGAACCAGCGGGCAAGTGACGGCATGCGGGCGCGCTCCCTGGATGGGGGCGGTTATTTTTTGCCGCCCATGAAAATCCTCTTCAGGAAATCAAAGATACCCGAGACCATGCCCCGGCTCCACTTGCCGGGCCCCTCCACCTTGATGGAGGAACCCCGTTTGCCGAAGGAGAAGGAGATGCCGCGGCTGCTGAAAATCAGCGCGAAGCCGGGAAGAATCTGGACGCGTTTGTACCATGAGACGCCCGCCATACCGATTCCCCCAAACCAAGAGGCGAAGGGCATCATTATAAGGCTTGGCTATCCCGGGCAAAGGCCGGGGAAATTCGTTGTTTGGAACAGGAAAACCGTTACCATCGAGAATCCTGCCTTACGAGCCGCCTTCAGCGGGAGTATTCCCATGCCACAACGACGCCAATTCCTCACCAGCGCCGCGATGGCGCTATCCTGCCCTACATTTGGATTGGTCGCCCGGGCCGGGCAGGCCGGGAAAAAGAAAATCGCTTTTTTGGGAACCGAGGTCAGGCCGCTGGCGCATGCCCAGCATTTTCTGGATCGGCTCACGCTGGGTTATCCGTGGGCGGGCAAATGGCAGAAGCCACGGGTGGAAGTGGCCGGGGTGTATATCGACCAGTTTCCCGATGGGGATCTGGCGCGAGGGCGCGCGCAGCGCCACAACCTGAAACTGTACCCCACCGTGGCGGAGGCGCTGACACTGGGCACCGGCAAACTGGCCGTGGATGGCGTGGTCATCATCGGCGAGCACGGAAAATATCCCAAAAGCGCCAAGGGGATGGTGCAATATCCCCGGTACCGTTGGTTCAAGGAGGTGGTGGAAGTTTTCGAGCAAAGCGGACGAGCGGTGCCGGTTTTCAACGACAAGCACCTGTCCACGGAGTGGGCGGAGTGCAAGGAAATGGTGGATGACGCGCGCCGGTTGGGCTTCGCCTTTTTGGCCGGTTCATCGCTGCCGGTCACACGGCGCGAACCCCAGACGGAGGTGCCGCACGGGGTCGATCTCATCGAGAGCCTGTGCGTGGCCTATGGCGGGGTGGACAGCTATGATTTTCACGCCTTCGAGACGGCGCAGTGCATGGCCGAGCGGCGCAAGGGAGGAGAGAGGGGGGTGATCTCGGTTAGGGCGCTGAAGAACGAGGCTGTTTACGCCGAGTTGGCGAGCCCCGGCCGGGAAACCACGCGCAAGTTGTTCGTCACCGCGCTGAACCGAAGCCATAACCTGCCGGCCGCTGACGGTTATGTGACCGACGCGGTCACGCTGGATTGGGCCCGGGGGCAACTGAAGTCGATCACGGGGTTTTTCTTCGAGCATGAGGGCGGGTTCCGCAGTTCGTCGTACCTGACCGGGGTGCGGGATTTCACCTGGTCGGGCCAGGTGGCGGGTGAGCCTGATCCGATGTCTTGCGTGTTCCACCTGCCGATGCCCAAGCACGGGTCGACCACGGCGGACTTTTTTCATCCCTTGTGCCGGCAGATCGAGGAGATGGTGCTGACGGGGCGGACGCCGGTGCCGGTGGAGCGGACGCTGCTCACCTCTGGCATGGTGATCGCAGGGGTGGACAGTCTGGCGGCGCAGGGTGAGGTGGTGCGGACGCCGCACCTGCGTTTTGGTTACCAGGCGCCGGCCGAATCGTTGTACTGGCGGGATTGATGGGCTAAGCGGGAGGAATGCGACCATGCACTTGCACGAGATGACCTGGCCGCGGGTGGGGGCCATGGACCGGCGGACGCCTGTGGTGATACCGATCGCGGCGCTGGAGCAGCACGGGCCCCATTTGCCGGTGTTCACCGACAGCATGCTGGCCGGCGAGGTGGCGCGCCGCGTGCACACGGCGCTTGGCGACCGGATTCTGATGGCACCCATGATGTGGCTGGGGAACTCGGAGCATCACCTGGATTTTCCGGGGACGATGAGCGCGGCGCCCCGGACTTATCTGGACCTGCTGAAAGAGATGGCACGGAACTTCCTGAAGCATGGTTTCAGGAGGATTGTGTTTTTGAACGGTCATGGGGGCAACATGGTGCCGGCCCAGCAGGCGCTTTTCGAGCTGCGTCAGGAGACCCGGGATGATCCCACGCCGCTGTTGCTGCACGCCACCTACTGGGCCGTGGGAGGCAGCGGCAAGCCGATGCCGGAATTGGTGCCCGAATTGGTGCAGACCGAGATGGGTCACGCCTGCGAATGGGAAACCTCGATGATGCTTTCGCTGCACCGCCATCTGGTGGGCGAATACCAGTCGCTGCCACCGGTGCCGTTCGGCCGCCCGTTCCTTCCTGCGAACCGGGCCTGGATCACCAGGGAGCGGACCACACCGGGCTATATTGGAACCCCGTCGGCGGCCTCGGCACTTAAGGGTGAGCAGTTGTTCGCATTGTTTTCCAGCCAGGTGGTCAGCCTGCTGGAACGGGTGATTGGGTGGGATGGAGTTTCCTGGGACGGATGATCGGGCCGGGAATCATTCCTGCCTGGGTGGTGTTGGTGGAATTCCTAGCGGATGGTTTTGCAATCCGGAGATCAGCAGCCGCCGCTCCCAGCCTTCCACCTGGACAGAAATGCCGGTGGAGGCCAGGGGTTGGCCCAGGAATAGCGTGTGCAAATTGACCAGGGCTTCCAGTTCATAGCCATCGGCCATGGCTGACCTCGCTTACGGGCATGTTTTTGGCGAAGAAAATTTCGCACTCCTCGCGCGTATTCAGGATATGCGGGCAAAAAGGGAGGTGCGTCATGGGCAAGATTGGGTTCAGGCTGGTGATTGCAAAGCCCAAGGCGCGCTTGTCATTTGCCGCGCCCACCCGGGTTCGGCCAGGAAAAAAGGCGTCCGGGCGCCGGGCAAGAACACGCAAGTCATGCCCGGTGAATGGTTTGGGATAAAAGGCCAAACCAGGTTGGGCCGGGGGCTGTCTGGAACCTGTCCGTAAACTGAACGATGGGATTCTTGGTTTTTTCCGCCCGGGAGAGTGCTGTGGCATTCAGATTCTTGCACACCGCAGATTGGCAATTGGGCAAGCCCTATGGCTGGGTGACCTCACCCGAGCAGCAGAACCGGTTGCGTGAAGCCCGGTTTGACGCGATCGACCGGCTGGGGGAACTGGCCCGCGGCGAGGGGGCCCGCATGGTGCTGGTTGCGGGGGATGTTTTCGATTCGAACCGACCCGGGGCCAACACGATAGTCACGGCGCTGGGCCGGATTGGCCAGATGGGTGTGCCGGTGCTGCTGATCCCAGGCAACCATGACCACGGCGGGCCCGGGTCGCTCTGGGAGACCAAGGAGTTCACCGAGCAAAGCCGGCGATTGGCCCCGAACTTGCGGGTGCTGACCGAGTGCCAGCCGGTGGAGATGGAGGGGGTGGTGGTGCTGCCCTGCCCGCTCTTGAAGCGGATGGAGACCACCGACACCACCGCCTGGATAAGGCAACTGCCCGCGGAAACCTGGGATTCGTTCGGAACGAGGCCCCGCATTGTTCTGGCGCACGGATCGGTGCGGGAATTCGGGTCGGCGGCGGGGGAGGGAGATGCTCCCAACCAGATCCAACTGGGACAATTGCCGTCTGGACAGATCGATTATGTGGCGCTGGGGGACTGGCACGGCGTGAAGGAAGTGGCCGCCAACGCCTGGTACTCGGGAACCCCGGAGATTGACCGTTTCCCCAAAGGGGCCGATAACCGGCCTGGTTATTGCTTGATAGTCACGACTAACCGGGGGGCCAATCCGCAGGTGGAGGAGCGACGCACCACCCGGAAGTTATGGCACCAGCTTGAGCGGCAAGTGCATTCCAGCGAGGAACTGGAGACCCTGGAACTGGAGTTCCATGAACTGCTGAAGGCGCGTGTCAACGATGACCTGATGGAACTGGAGATTTCCGGCTCGCTGGGTCTGGACGGGCGGGATCGGCTGGAGCGGATGCTGGAGTCGATCCGGCCGGGGCTGATCGCGCTGGATGTGCGCGACCGGGTGACCGTCAACCCGACCGAAGAGGAGATCGAGGCGCTTACCTGCCGCGCCGGCGACCCGCTGATCCGCACCGTTGCGGGCCGACTGCTTGAGCGTTATCGGGGTTCGACCGGGGAGGCCGGGGCCACAGCCCTTTCGGCGCTGCGAGACCTGCACGGTTTGGTCTGCCGGGCCTGAGGCGCCAAACCAAATCTTCGCTCAACATCCCACGAGATATCCATGAAACTGATCTCAGCGCGCGTTCGCAATTTTCGCATCATCCGGGATAGCGGCCTGCTCCAACTGGACTCGCCTTCGGGATTGGCCTTGCTGGGTGCCCCGAATGAGTCGGGCAAAAGCACGCTGGCCGAAGCGATCCACACCTGCCTGTTTGTGGTGCACCGGACCGGTGGAGATGGCTTTCTGAATGGCATCCGGCCCAAACCGGCCACTGGCGATCACCCTGAAGTGATGGTGGAATTCGAGGCCAACGGGGGCAGGCACCAGCTTCGCAAGGTGTTCAAGGGCGGAAAGACTTCGGTGGCGGAATTGACCCTGCCTGGCGGAAGCACCCTTTCCGGCGAGGACGCGGAGAAACGGTTGGGGGAGTTG
Organism: Gemmataceae bacterium; assembly: GCA_017853285.1. Classification (GTDB taxonomy): domain Bacteria; phylum Planctomycetota; class Planctomycetia; order Gemmatales; family Gemmataceae; genus UBA6894. The sequence goes on along the minus strand of JAFMJU010000105.1, from coordinate 5,424 downwards.
ACCGGCCATGCCCCAAGCAACGCGGCCAACAGGGAAAAGGCCTGGGCCCATCTGTGGGTTTGGCAGGGGGGTGCGGGAGACGATCCGCTGGGGGAAAGCCTGCCCAAGGAACGGCTGGAGCAGCGCCTGGCCCGGGAAGGGGCCGGTGGCGTGCTGCGCAGCGAGACCGACAGCCTGGTGAAGGCGCAGGTGGAAAACCTGTGGGAGCAAACCTTCACGGCCACCCAAAGGTTGCGCGCCAACTCGGATCTGCAGAAGGCCGAGGTCGCCCTGCAGGAAGCCAGGGAGAGGCAGCAGGCCGCCGTGGCGGAGTTGAACCGCCTGGAGGCGGACATCACGGCCAAAGTGGATGCCCAAAGAAGGCTGGAAGAGGCGAAGCTGGGACTGGAACGGGTGGAGCCCGAGTGGGAGCGCGCCCAACAGCAGGCAGATAACCTGGCCACCTTGCAGGGCCAACTGGGTGATGCCAAGCGTCAATTGGATGCTGCCGCCGTGGCGTTGGGCCATTTGTCGAAGGCAAACCAGGAGATTTTGGACCGGCAAACCCGGGCGGCGGGACTGCGCCAGGCCATGGAGCCGGCGGAAAAGGAGGTTTTGGACCTGCTAGAGCAGGTTCGGACCGCCGAGACGCGCGAAAACGGACTGCATGAAGAGGCCGGCAAGGCGGCACAGGCCGAGGAGATCGCCCGGTTGCAACAGGAGTTGGCCCAAGCCTGCGCCAACCTTTTGGAACACGAGAAAACCCTTGCGCGCCTGGAGGCGGCCCAGGCGGATGCGGAAAAGGTGGGGGCGGAGATCGCCGAGCTGGAGGGGCACCTGGCAGCGCTTCCCCCGGTGGATGACAAGGCCCTGTCGAGACTGAACGGCCTGGAGCAGGAAGTGCTGGTGGCGGAGGCCGGCCTGAAGTCGATGGCGCTGGAACTGGAACTGGTGAAGGCTGACCGACCTGTGGCCTTGAACGGAGCGCCCATTGCCGAAGGCACGACTACCCTGGTGACCTCCGGCGCTGAGCTGACGGTGGGCGACGGTGTGGTGGTACGGCTGACACCCGGGGGCGCGGACACCCTTGCCAAGACAAGGCGGGAAGTCGAAAGGGCCCGCGCCGCCTTGGCGGAAGGGCTGGCCCGTTGCCAGGTGGAGTCTTTGGCGATCGCATCCCGGGCGCGGGACCAGAGGGTGGATCTGGAAGCCAGGCTGGGAGGGGCCAAGCGGCAACTGAAGGCGATGGGGCTGGAACGGCTTGGTCAGGAACTGACCGAGGCCCGGCGACTGAAGTCTGTCCGCCTGGGTGAAAAGGAACGGCTGGCAGCCTTGGCTCCTGAATGTGTCATTCCACCGGAGGAGGGAATCGCGGGCTGGTTGCAGGCGAGCAAGGAGGCCGAAAGGGAAGCGCAAGCGGCCAATCACCGCTTGAACACGGAATTCCAGAGTCTGGCGCGGCGTGTGACCCAGTTGCGTGAGCTATGGGGCAAGGCCGGGGAATCCCTCGAAAGGAATCGGGCCGCGCTGGCGGAATTGGAAGGAGGGCTTTCCCTTCTTTTGGCGGAGCATGGGGATGCCGAGCAGCGCAGGATGTCGCTGGGCGAGGCGCAGGCGAAACATCTGGGTTCCCAGGCGATCGCGAAAACCATCCAGGACCAGATCGACGCCTTGAATCCGGAGGAGTTGCAGGCGGCGCTGACGCGATTGAGGCGGTCGCGAGAGCAGTTGGCGGCCCAGCTATCGGAGGCCACCCACCAGAAGGCGACTCTGGACGGCAAGCTGAGCGTGTTCCCGAGCGACGACCCGCGGGCCGAAGTGCTGGCCGGTGAGCAGCGATTGCGGGTGCTGGAGGCCGACCACCGGGCCAAGAAGTTGCGGGCCGATGGGATCCAGTTACTGCGGGATGAATTCCAGCGCGCCGCCACCGAGGTGGGCCAGGAGGTGCTGCGCCCGTTGCTGGAGCGGGTGAACCGGCTGGCGCGCATCGTCTTCGGGCACGGGGCCGAATTGCGGGTGACCAGCACCGGGGAAAGCCTGGGGGGGCTCGCACTTTACCGACCGGAGCGGGGCCTCCATCCCTTCGCCGATTTGAGCGCCGGGACCCGGGAGCAGGTGGCGGGTATCTTCCGTCTGGCACTGGCCGGACTATTGGCGGCCGACCATGATGGTTGCCTGCCGATCGTGCTGGATGACTCGTTCGTGAATGCCGATCCGGGGCGTCTGGGACGGATGCACGCGATGCTGGACGCCGCGGCATCCGATGGCTTGCAGGTGATTTTGATCACCTGCGACCCATCGACCCACGCCACGCTTGGGGCGCGGCAGATCGACCTGACCGGGATCACGCGGAACCTGGCGGTACAGGGAACCGTTTCCGCGGTCGCCGGCAATCTGTCCGAGGAACCGGAGAACGCGGATGGGGACAATGATGGCAACACCATCGCCATGTCGGCATTACCAGGGGTCGCGAATCGCCGCGCAAAGAAAGGTGATGGTGGCCAGTAGGCCGATGGGCGGGAGCGGCACAGACGGGGCGGGGGGTTATTTGGCCGGGAGCATCCACTGGTAAATCGACACCTTTTGTGGCGCCACGGATTCCTGGGTTTCACCGTCGCCCTGGCCTGCAAACTGCGTGAACAGGTGCAGTTGCCTTCGGGTATGCCAGAGGTCGATATCCACCAGGGGATCGGATTGACCGACGGATTCCGGGGTAATGTCGGTGACGGTCCATTGGGGTTTATCCAAATCGTCGCAGATGGCGGCGGAAATTTTGCGGCCCCGCTCGGCGTCCCTGAACAGGACGATGGCCCGGGTCTTATCGGCGCCGGGATCAAGGAGCAGGAGCGGGCGGGAAACGGGCGGGCGTTTGGTGCCAGCGCCCTTGCGAAAAAAATCCAGGTGGCGCTCACCCACTTGGGTGGTGATCCAACCCCTCCCATCAAAACGGACCAATCTGTACTGGGGAACATCCCCGGGACGATCCCGCCAAAAATTGGCGATGACCGGATTTCCGCGATGGTCCACCGCCATGCTGGTCTGGTTGGCCAGTTCGCTGTTTTGGGGAACACGGGCGGCAAGCTCGGCGGTTTGTTCACGGATCGGCAGATCCAGGGTTTTGCCAGAAGTGTTCATCCAGGTTCGGCCGCCGTCTGTGGATTTTGCGTAGGCGATATCGTGGTTGGTGACGACATCCGGGGTCTCGCGCCAAACCCATGAGAGGTGGATCGCCCCGTCGGTATGCGTGGCGACCTGCCAGTATGCGTTGCGTTTGCCTTCCCCATCGATCAGGTTGTCGTGCACGCGGGTCCAGGTTCCTGACCGGGCATCCAGACGGTTCAGCACCAGGTTGCCGGCCCCGGAGGCGCCGTCGCGGTAAAAGAACAGCAGGTCGCCGTTTGGCAGGTTGTAAAATTCCGGGTAGGTGACCCGGTTTTCCTGCCGACCCAGCATGGGTTCAGGGTTGGAGATTTCGAGGCTGCCGGGGGCCTTGGCGCGGGCATAGCGCAGGGGGCTGGCGTGGTGATCCCAGGAGAGATGGAGGATTCCCCGGCCATCAAAGGCGATGCTGATGCCGTTGTGCGCGTCCGCCGGGCGCCCGCGGAAACCGGTGGAGCGGATCTGCCAATCCCTTTCGCCGATGCGCCTGCTAGCCAAGATAACCCTGCCTGAAGGATCGTAAAAGGCGGCGACCTGTTGATCCTTGAAGGAGCAGACCGCGTTGTGGCGGAAGATCGAGGTGTTGACCTTGGTCCGCGCCCAACCGTCCGCGATCGGGAAATGCTGGGCTTGGACCGGACGGTGGCACAGGGCAAGCACCAGGGCCACCGTGAAAGGCAGGGCGTTTGCGATTTTTGGCAGCATGCGTTACCGGGTGATGGAGTTTCAGCCAGGCTTTCGTCAGTTCACAGCGCACCAGAATGTATCAAGAAAATGACAGGGCGACACGCTGTATTACTGAGCCGGAAACAACGGGCTCACCCATCACCGGGACCGAAAGGTTTTACCGATGGTTGCCATGGTGATCCATCTTTGTCCGGTCCGCTAGGCTAACCGGGAACAACGGCTTGACGGGCTGAATCGGCCTGGAAGGCTGGAATGTAGAGGCCGGCCTCATTGTCGGGGATGCCCCCGGGTACCTTGATGAATTCGACCCGGCCTGATTTGACATCGTATACGGCTCCGACCACGGCCAGTTGCCCCTGGCGGACCAGGTTGCTGACGGCCTCGCTGTCTTCCAGCAGGCGTTTGACATTGATCACCACATTGCGGTGGGTGACATCGTCCCGGAAGGCCTCGCTGTCGGTGGGGATGCCGGTTGTCCTGCAGGAATCGGAGGCGGCGACAACGGCTTCGCGGATGTCGGAGATGATGGGCAGCAGGTTGTTGGAGATAGGGGGAAGGCGATCCGGGTCTGGCGCGAGGTTGCGCTCTATGGCGGCGGCGATCGCCCCGCAGCGGGTGTGGCCCAACACCACGACAAGTTTCGCACCGGCGACCGTGACGGCGTAATCGATGCTGCCCAGCAGCTTGGGGCTGGTGACATTGCCCGCGATCCGGACGCTGAGGATGTCACCCAAACCGAGATCGAAGAGGATTTCGGCGGGGCTACGGGAATCCATGCAACTGAGCACTACGGCAAGGGGATGTTGCCCGCTGGCGGTCGCCTGCAGTTGACGGTTCAGGTCGCGGGGCAGCCGGTTTCCGGAATGGAACCTGCGGTTGCCCTCGATGAACAGGTCGAGCACATCCTTCCAGGTAAGTTTTTCCTGCAGTTCGCGGGTGACATGCTCCTGGAACTGGATCGAGTCGGGCAGGCCGAAACGGTCGCGGAAACCGCGGAGGCTAACGGTGACACCGCGTGCCGGGCCCGTGACATCCCGGAACTCGCGGATCAACTCAAGCACATCGGAATCGATGTAGTTGGTCTCGCTGGCGTCGATCAGCAGGTGAGTGCCGGTGTTGGCCATCTGCAGGGCGCGCTCGAGGGCGCCGCGGCTGAGGAAACTGACCTGGTTGGCCAGGCTGATGCGCCGGATCTCCCCGGTGTGGTGGCGCTCGACCTGCGAGCGCAGTGGCTTGCGCATGTTGCTAGCGAGGATGAAGCCGAGGCTCACCGCGAGGCCAACGACGACGCCCACCAGCAGATCGGTGAAGAGGATGGCGAAGACCGTCACAAGGAAAGGGACAAAACGATCCTTGCCGCCCTGCCACATCTTGCCGAAAACCTTCGGGCTGGCCAGCTTGAAGCCGGTCAGCAGGAGGATGGCGGCCAGGCAGGAGACGGGAATGCGACCGAGCAGGCCGGGTAGCAGCAGCACACAGAGAAACAACAGCAACCCGTGGAACACGGTGGAGAGGCGGCTTTGGGCACCGGCATTGATGTTGACCGAACTGCGGACGATGACCGAGGTGATTGGCAGGCCGCCCACGAGGCCCGATAGC
>JAFMJU010000104.1 GCA_017853285.1 Gemmataceae bacterium | reverse complement strand
ATTTTGGGTCGCAGGAGCGAGAAGCCCTCGGGGGATTCCACCCCGGGCTGACCGTACCTCAGTCTCAGGCTTTTTACATTTGGAATCTTTTATTTAGGGAGTGTGACCATGTTGGGAAAAACCATGCGGAGGATAGTCGCATCCATGGGCGTGCTGGCCGCGGGGACACCCGCGTTGTTGGGTGATGAGGGGATGTGGCTTTACACCAACCCGCCACTCGCCCGGTTGAAGGAGCGTTACGGGTTCGAGCCGGGCAAGGAATGGCTGGAGCACCTGCAGAAGAGCTCGGTCCGCTTCAACTCGGGCGGCTCGGGCTCGTTCGTGTCGAAGGACGGCCTGGTGATGACCAATCACCATGTGGCCGCCGACGCCCTGCAGAAGATGGGCACCCCCGAGCGCAACTACTACCGCGACGGCTTCTACGCCAAGACACGGGGCGAGGAGCGCAAGTGCGAGGCGATGGAGCTGAATGTCCTGGAATCGATCGAGGATGTGACGGCCCGGGTGGAAGGCGCCGTGAAGGGCGACATGAAGCCGGACCAGGCGGCGAAGGCTCGCCGCGCGGTGATGAACGCGATCGAGGATGAGGAGACCAAAAAAACGGGCCTGCGCTCGAACATCGTGACGCTGTATCAGGGTGGGGCCTACCACCTGTACCGTTTCAAGCGGTACACGGATGTTCGGCTGGTTTGGGCGCCTGAGCAGCAGATCGCCTTCTTCGGCGGCGACCCGGACAACTTCGAGTTCCCGCGCTATTGCCTGGACGCGGCCTTCTTCCGCGTGTACGAGAATGACAAGCCTGCGGAGATCAAACACTTCCTGAAATGGAGCGCCAACGGGTGCGCCGACGGGGAGCTGACCTTCGTCTCCGGTCACCCGGGTCGCACCAACCGTCTGGCCACGGTGGCGGAGCTGGAGTACACACGCGACATCGGCTACCCCTACCTGATGCAGCGTCTTTACCGCATGGAAGTGTTGCTGAACGCGTTCAGCGCCCGTAGCGAGGAAAACGCCCGGCAGGCCAAGGAACTGCTGTTCAGCGTGCAGAACAGCCGCAAGGCCCGTCTGGGAGGCCTGGGCGGGCTGATGGACCCGGCCGTGATGGCCCGCAAGCGGGCGGAAGAAGCCAAGCTGCGCGAGGCGGCCGAAAAAGACCCGAAGCTGGCCGATGCCAAGGGCGCCTGGGACAAGGTCGCCGAGGTGTACAAGACCCGGGCGAAGATTTTGAAGCGGCACGGCATGCTGGAAGGCGGGGCGGCGTTCGCCTCGGACCTGTTCGGCATCGCGCGGACGCTGGTGCGCTCGGCCCAGGAGCGGGACAAGCCGCAGGCTGAGCGTCTGCGCGAGTTCATCGACAGCAACAAGCAGCCGCTGGAGCTGCAGCTTTTCTCGGAAGAGCCGATCTACGAGGGTTTTGAGATCCTCCGGCTGGCCGATAGCCTGGCCTCGCTGAGCGAACAACTGGGGCACGATGACCCGCTGGTGGTGAAGGTGCTGGCCGGCAAATCGCCGGTGGACCGCGCCGCCGAGCTGGTGAACGGCAGCAAGCTGAAGGATGTGGCCACCCGCAAGAAGCTGTACGAGGACGGGCTTCCGGCCGTGACCGCCAGCAAGGATCCGATGATTGAACTGGCCCTGCTGGTGGATCCCGAATCGCGCGAGCTGCGCAAGGTGATGGAGAACGAGGTGGAAGAGCCCCAGCGGCAAGCTTACGCCCAGATCGCCAAGGTCAAGTTCGCCCTGGAAGGGACATCGACCTACCGGGACGCCACCTTCACGCTGCGGTTGAGCTACGGGCCGGTGAAAGGCTACCAGGAAGCCGGCAAGAAGGTGGCTCCCATCACCACCGTTGGCGGACTGTACGAGCGGTCGAAAGGGCAGAACAACAAGGCCCCGTTCGACCTGCCGCCCCTGTGGGCCAAGAAGAAGGACTCCATCAACCTGGACACACCCTTCAACTTTGTGAGCACCGCGGATATCATCGGCGGCAACTCGGGCAGCCCGGTGGTGAACAAGGCCGGCGAGGTGGTGGGGCTGATCTTCGACGGCAACATCCAGTCGCTGGTGCTGGACTTCGCGTACTCGGACGAGCAGGCGCGGGCGGTCTCGGTCTGCTCGCAGGTGATCACCGAGGCGCTTCGGAAGGTGTACGACGCCTCACCGCTGGCCGACGAACTGCAAGGCAAATAACACCCTTTTTGAACCGGAGGATTGGACATGCATAGTTTCACCTTGTGCCTGGCGCTTTTGGCGGGCGGACAGGCTTCCTATGGGCCTTTGGACGGCCTGAAGATCCTGAAGGCGGCCGACACGCAGGATCACCCTGGCACGCCGGCACCTGCCGGGGCGGTGGTGCTGTTTGACGGCAAATCAACCGAGGCGTTCCAGCACCGCGACGGCAAATCGCCGATCGGCTGGAAGGTTACCCCCGAGGGCTTTCTGGAGGTGAAAGGGGGCGACATCGTCACCAAGGAGAAGTTCTCCACGCCCATGCACCTGCATGTTGAGTTCCGGGTGCCCTACATGCCCAAGGCCAGCGGCCAGGGGCGGGGCAACAGCGGCGTGTATGTTCAGGGGCGGTACGAGGTGCAGGTGCTGGACAGTTACGGGCTGGACAGCAAGGACAACGATTGCGGCGGCATCTACGGGGTGGCCAAGCCCCTGGTGAACGCGTGCAAGGCCCCCACGGTCTGGCAGGCCTACGACATCGACTTCACACCGCCGGTTTTTGAAGGCGGCAAAAAAGTGAAGGAAGGCGTGATCACCGTGAAGCAGAACGGTGTGACCATCCACGACCAGCAGAAGATCACCAAGGACAACACCACCGCCGGTCTGGGTGGCAACCCCGCCGAGGGCGGCCCGATTTTGCTGCAGGATCATGGCAACCCGGTTCAGTACCGGAACATCTGGGTGGTGAAAAAAACCAAGGCAGCGGCCGATGGCGGCAACGCCCGGGAAGAAAAGCTGGCCGGCAACCCGGGTTCGACCGTGACACCCGCGGGATTCCTGGACAGGGGTAACGATGAGGGCATGATCCGGCGGGTGAAGGACCGGATCGAGGACAGGTCGCAAAACCTGCTCGGCAAGCTGCGCAACCGTCTGCGGGGGCGCTGATCCCGTTTCGGGATTGCCGCCGGGTCGGCCTTGGCGCAACACTATTCACCTTCATTGTTTGATTGAAGTTTTATCGAGGAATTTGCAAGCATGGAACGGACCCTGGTTTTGCTGAAGCCCGACGCTGTGCACCGTCGTCTGGTTGGCGATCTGATCACCCGATTCGAGCGGAAGGGGTTGAAACTGATTGGCCTGAAGCTGGTTCACGCCGACAAGGCGCTGGCCGAGAAACACTATGCCGTGCATGCCGCCCGGCCGTTCTTCAAGGACCTCCTCAGCTTCTTGACCTCGAGCCCGACGGTGGCGATCGCCCTGGAAGGCCGCGAGGCGGTGACCGTGGTGCGCAACCTGGTGGGCGCCACCGACGGCACCAAGGCCCCCCCGGGCACCATCCGCGGGGATTACGCCATCAGCATCCAGAACAACCTGGTGCATGGCTCGGACAGCCCGGAAAACGCGGCGAATGAAATCGCCCTGTGGTTCCGGCCCGAGGAACTGGTTTCGTGGGGCCCGGTTGATGGGCCGTGGGTGACGGGTTCCTGATTAACCAATTGAGTTGGATCAAGGGAGAGACCCCGGCCAGGTTTGGCCGGGGTCTCTCGTCTTTTTTGGGATTATGGAACAAGGCGCGGATCAGGCGATGATCTCGTTGATAGCCCGGCCGTGGTCGATCTCCAGGCGTTTGCGGGCGGGGATTTCGAGACGGCGGCTGTCGAGGCCCATTTGCCTGAGGATGGTGGCGTGGATGTCGGTGACATAGTGGCGGTTTTCCACGGCGTGGAACCCGATGGGATCGGTGGCACCGTGGACCACGCCGGCCTTGAGGCCGCCGCCGGCCATCACCACGGTGAAGCCAAAGATATGGTGGTCGCGACCGGTGCCACCCTGACTGCCGGGGGTGCGGCCGAATTCGGTGGCCAAAACCACCAGTGTGCGCTCCAGCATGCCCCGCCGCTTCAAATCGGTCACCAAGCCGGCCAAAGGCAGGTCGATCTTCAGGCAGTTGGCGGTGTGATTGCCCTTCAGGTCGCCGTGCGCGTCCCAGGCTCCGGCCCCGCCACCGCCGTGCTGGATCTGGATGAACCGGACCCCGCGTTCCACCAAACGGCGGCTGGCCAGCATTTGCATGCCGAATTCGCGGGTCTCGGGCCGGTCGAGGCCGTAGAGGCTTTGGGTTTGCTTGGTTTCGCCGGAAAAATCGAGGGCGGTGGGCAGGGCACGCTGCATGCGGTAGGCCAGTTCGTAGCTGGCCAGCCGGGCTGACAGCGCGGCGTCGGCAGGTTCGGCCTTGGCACGGTGGCGGTCCAAGCGAGCGGTGAGATCGAAGACCAAACGCTCCTCGGCCGGGCTGAGGGGCTTTTCGGGCTTGCCGAAATCGAGGGGATTGGCCGGATCCACCCGGACCGGGACGGCGTCATGCCTGGGGCCGAGGTAGTGGCCGTCTTTCTTGTTCCAATATTCGCGGACGCCCATGGAGATGAACTGGGGAAGATTATCGCTCAGTCGGCCGAGGCCGTAATGGACCCAGGCGCCCAGGGTGGGGAACTCGCCATCCAGCATGTGGCGCCCGGAGTGGAACTGGGTTTGGGCGCCATGGTTGTCGTCGGTGGTCCACATGCCGCGGATGACGGCCAGGTCGTCCACCACCCCGCCGACATGGGGGAGGAAATCGGACACCTCGATGCCGCTTTGGCCGCGCTTTTTGAATTTGACCTGCGTGGGATAGAGCTTGTTTCGCTGCTGGCCGTTGGCGTCGTTGATGACGGTCACCCGGGCCTGGGCGAGTTTTTTGGGATCTTGCACATCTTTATAAGGCGATTCGGCGATCGTCTTGCCCGCGTGCTTGTCGAGCTCGGGCTTGGGATCAAACGTCTCCAGGTGGCTCATGCCACCGTTGAGAAAGACCCAAATGACGCTGTCAGCCTTGGGGGCGAAATGGGGGTTGCCATCGGGTGGAAGCCACTCGGGGCCGGCATCGGCGCGCAGATCGCGACCGGCCATCGCCGAAAAAGCCAGCGAGCCGAAACCACCGGCGGATTTTGCCAGAAACGCGCGACGACGGCGGAAATAACCGGGACTGTCCATGGGCTACCGCCTTGTCAAAAAGTCATGGTGATTGAGGAGGGCCAGCACCACCAGGGACCGAGCCCTTTCCGGGGAGGCCTGGCCGTTTTCGGCGCGCAAATCCCGAATCGCCCCGGCGCACAGCTCGCGCTCCTCGGCATCGGCGGGGCGGGCCAACAACACCAGGTGGGCCTGGTCGATGAAGCCTGCATCCGTCATGCCGGGCTTGGAAATGCGGGCAGCGATGGCGGAGGCCGATTCCAGGCTGAGGGCCGCATGCGTTAGCGCGAGGGCCTGCTGGGGAACGATGCTGCGCTCGCGGCGGTAGCACTCCAGCACGCCGGCGTCGTCGAACTGCTCGAGGAACTTCTGGTGCTCGTTGTGGGAATGGAAGTAATAGAGGCTGCGGCGCCTGCTGGAAGCATCGGCCACTGGCACCGGCGGCCCCCCGCGGGTTTGGTCGAGCGCGCCAGCCAGGTGCAGCAAACCGTCACGGAGCACCTGCGCCTCCACCCGGTGGGAGGGGAAACGCCAGAGATACTTGTTTTCAGGATCCTTGGACTGCTCGGAGGGCTGGGAGGAGGACGAGTCCAATCGGTAGACCCGGGAAGTCACGATCAACCGGTGGATATGGCGCAGGCTCCAGCCGTGTTCCACCAGTTCGACCGCCAAGGCATCGAGCAATTCGGGATGGGTGGGCGCCTGCCCCTTGCGGCCGAAGTCAAACAGGGAGGCCACCAAGGCCTGGCCGAAATGGCGATTCCACAGGTGGTTGATGATCACCCGGGCGGTGAGGGGATTGTCCGGGTTTGTGATCCAGCGGGCGAGGGCGGCCCGGCGACCGGTGCTGGTGGGCGGGTAGGGACGGGCCTTGCTTTCGGCGGTCTCCAGGTTGTTTTCAGGGGATTTGGCTGAGGCGACCAAGGGGGTGAATTTGGCTCCTGGATTCAGGGCTTTTTTCTCGGCCTCGGCCAATGCCTTTTGCGCGGCCTCGACCTGGGCATTCTTACCCTGGCCCTCGATGGCCAGATCCGCCTTGGCCTTCGCCAACGCGGCCCTGCCCTTCAACACGGCAAGATCGGCCTCGGCCTTCGCTGCTTGGGAAGCGGAAGAGGCGGCCTGATCGGGTTTCTGGGTCAACTGGTCCTTCCGCGCCTGATAACGGGACTTCAGGACCGCGGGTTCGGCCTCCAAGGCGGCGACCTCGGCTTTGGCGAAATCCAACCTGGCATTGGCCTGTTCGACGGTGAGCACTTTTTTGGCACCGGGGGACTGGTAGCCCGTGGGCAGGTCGCGGATCTCGAGATGCTCCAGCGCGCAGGCGGCGGTGAATGCCGTGAGCAGGAGGTTTCCGGGCTTGCGGTCGGGGATGGTGAAGAAGGCTGCTGATTTGCCATCGAGCAGGGCCTCAACCCCGGTGCCCTGGACACGGATGGTGAGTTCCATGGGTGTGTTCAGCAAGACGGGACGGGACTGTTTGCCCGCATCGGGGTAGGTGTACTGGCCTGCCCGCTCGTAGGCGATCTGCAGCTTGGGCTCGGTGCTGTTGGCACTCACATAGACATTGTTTTCATAACCCTGGGAGGCATCAAACGAAACGCCCACCGAGCGCCATGGATCCCCACCAGTGATGCGCAGCCGCAGGGTCAATTCAAAGTCTGTGGGAACGGCATGGTTGAGTTTGAGGGCGGAGCGGTTCGCGCTGGCCTCGGGCAAAACGACTGCCCCTTTTTCGGACTTCCATTGGCCAGGCCCGGTGATGGTCCAGAGTGTGGGATCGAGCTTTTCGAAGGGTTCGGAAAGGATGAGCTTGCCGGGCTTGCTTTCCATTGGTTTTGGGCGCTTTTGCGCGTCGAGCACCGCCTGGGCGGCCTGCTGTCGCCGGGTGTTGGCGGAGGCGATGGCCTCGTTTGCCTGCTTCAGGAAAAGCTCCAGCACCTCGGCCCGGATCTCCGGCGCGTGGGCCTCGGGAGGGAGGCTGATTTCCCGCACATTCAGGCTGGCGAAATTCAAAAATGACGGGGCACCCGGTTGCATGTTGCGGCGGGTGTCGGGACGGGCCTCATCGCCGCGGATGTGCTTGTGGGTGACCTTGTCGAGATTGCAATCGAAGGCACGGGGAAAACCCTGTGTGGGATCGAGCGAGCCGTTGGGGGCATCGAAACGGACCTGGTACGGCTCGAACACCGCGCGGAGGCGGTAATAGTCATCGGCGGTGATGGGGTCGTACTTGTGATCGTGGCATTTGGCGCAGTTGGCGGTGAGACCCTGGAAGGCCTTGAAGGTGTGCTCGATGGTCTCGTCCATCCAACTGGTGCGGTTGAACAGGAAATACTGGCGGGCCAGGTAGCCAGTCGCACGCAGTTTGGATGGGTCGGCCGGGTAGAGTTCATCGGCGGCCAACATTTGGCGGACCATCTCGTCGTAGGGCAGGTCCTTTTCCAACGAATCGATGATCCAGTCGCGCCAGTGCCAGATATTTTTCTGGCTGTTGCGGACTTCCGCTCCCAAACCCCACCAGTCGCTGTAACGCCAGATATCCATGAAATGCCGGGCCCATCGCTCGGCATGCTGGGGGCTGTTCAGCAACCGATCGACCTCGCGCTGGTAGGCATCGCTACCGCCATCCGCCAGGAAGCGATCCATTTCCTCTGGTGTGGGGGGCAAACCAACCAGATCGAGGTGAAGCCTGCGCAGCAGGGTGCGCTTGTCGGCCTCGGGGCGTGGTGCCAGGCCTTTTTCCCGCCAGCCTTTTTCAACCCAGGCATCAATGGGGTTGAGGCTGGGGGCTGGCGCAACAGGCCGGACCGGTTTCTTGAAGGCCCAGTGTTCGCGCGGGTCCGGGTCTCGCTGCTCACGATCGGGCGCCGGGGCGCCGGAGGCGATCCATTGCTCGAGGCGGGCGAGATCGTCGGGGCCGACCTCCTCCCCTTCCCCCTTGGGAGGCATGCGCCTTTTGGCGCCGTGGCCGGCAGACCGCAACCAAACAGGACTCTCCTTCGGTTTGCCCGGGATGATTCCGGGCCCGGTATCGCCGCCCTTGATCATGTCGGCCACGGTGTCGACGCGGAGGCCCCCCTTTTGCTCGAGGGCACCGTGGCAGGCCAAGCAGCGCACGGCAAACAAAGGTTTGATTTTGGTGGCGTACAGGGCGGAATCCGCCGTGGTGATGGCGGCGTTTTTGGGGCCATCGGCTGCCGGGATGACCATCAGGAAAAACGCGAACCAATTCATGGGCATGCCCAGGTGGGAGGCAAATCAGGCGGGAAAGGTATTTTCCCACGGCTTTTTTGGGGTAGCAAGTGCGATAGGGCCTGAAATAACGGGGATCCCGTGGATAAAATGACCTGTTGCAATTCCACCGACTTTGCCAGGAAATTCCGGTGTCGAACCAGGAAGCCGGAAAAACGGAGCCTTCCCGCCTGCCAGCGACGGTGAAAGTGCTGGGGTGGGCCAGCCTGCTGAATGATTCGGCCAGCGAGATGGTGTACGCGCTGTTGCCACATTTTTTGTTGCAGTTTCTGGCTGGCAACCGGTTTCTGTTGGGGTTGATCGAGGGGTGCGCCGATGCCACGGCCAGCCTGCTGAAGATCTGGATGGGGCATGTTGCCGACCGGGGCGGATCGCGGAAGGCGTTTATCGTTCTGGGTTATTCTGTGCCCGCCCTGGCGCGGCCGCTCATCGGCCTTGCCACCCTGCCTTGGCACCTGTTCGCCGTACGCATCACCGACCGGGTAGGAAAAGGGATTCGCACCCCGCCCCGCGACGCCATGATCGCCGACACCACGGCGGCGGAATTGCGGGGGCGGGCGTTCGGGTTCCACCGGGGGATGGACAACCTGGGGGCCGCGGTGGGGCCGCTGATCGCCGCCGTGTTTTTGGCGCTTTGGCCAGACCATCTGCGTAGCCTGTTCCTGCTCACCCTGATTCCGGGGATTCTGGTGGTGGCCCTGCTGGCTTTCCGCCTGCCGGACAGGCGAGGCCCCGTGGTTGTGCGGGTGGTGGACGAGGGCGCCAGCCAACCGGGTTACTCGGCCGGATTTTTCCGGTACATGATGGCGCTGATGCTATTCACGCTGGGGAATTCATCCGACGCCTTTTTGCTGGTGCGCGCCAGCGAGGTAGGAGTGCCTGTGACGCATCTGCCACTGCTTTGGTGCGCTTGCCATATCGCCAAGAGTGGCGGGAATTTCCTGTTGGGGAGACTGATCGATCACTGGGGCGCCCGTCGGTTGCTTCCTTTCGCTTGGTCGGGTTTCGCCCTGGTGTACGGCGGTTTCGCGCTGGCTGAATCGCCTTGCCACGCCTGGGCTCTTTTTTTGGCCTACGGGATGGTGATGGGGCTGGTGGAACCAACCGAACGCACCCTGGTGGGGCACCTTGTGGGCAAAGGGCGGCGGGGGATGGGGTATGCCTGGTACAGCTTCACCAGTGGCATCGCGGCGTTGCCAGCCAGCCTTGTCTGCGGGCTTTTGTACCAGTCGAGCGGCCCGATGGCGGCCTTCGCCTACGGTAGTTGCCTGGCGGTGCTGGCGGTGCTGATTCTGATAACCGTGCCCACCCCGGACACCGAAGCCTGATCAGCCCAGGATGTCATCCAGATCGGGATTGTGCCGGGATCCTGGCGCTGCAAACGGGTCTTCAGCCGGAGCGGACGCCTCCGCCGGGGCCCCCAGTCTCTTGAGCAAATCGCCGGCTGCCTGATCGATTTGCGCGCGCCGGGCCTTGAACCGCTCCGCCTCAGCCGGGTTGGAAGCTTTTTCGGGATCATACCTGTCCCACAGGAGGTTTTTCTGGCGGCGGATGCCGTCGGGTGTGACATCGCGCTCAAGATCGAACTCTAGAACACTTTCAGGGTCTTTTGTATCAATATTTCCGTTGGTTTCAGCCTTCAGGCCAAGCATGC
>JAFMJU010000103.1 GCA_017853285.1 Gemmataceae bacterium | reverse complement strand
CAGATCCCGTTTGTGTTGTCTTTCCCCCCTGAAAAGCCCAAAGACCCGAGGGCAAGCGCCACAACCTTGAGAACCAAGGCGGCCGAGGCGGTATTGCCCAAGGTGAACGCATTCGCAGGCAAGGACAGTTTGTTCATCATTGCCGCGATGGACGATGACCCCGGGCAAAGCCTCAATCTTTACATCAAGGGGATCAATCCGAAGGGATATTTTTTGGGCAAAGCCCCCACCGGGCTTCAGGGGGTACCCCTGTTGATCACCGAGCGGAAAATCGTCCGCGGGGTGGAGGTGTACCACGCCGACGCCCGGCAGGCGCAGGCCACGCTGCGCAAACAACGGGAGGCGGGCAAGCCGGAAACGGAAAAAGACAAGGAATCCGACCAGGCCAAGGTAAACAGGATGGATGAGATCCGAAAATTGGTCCAGGACCTGGTCGCCCAGATGAAACGGTCGGTGGACAACCACCAAAAGGCGGTGAAGGAGGAGGACCAGTCCGCCGCGGCCATGTCGGCCAAGGCCATCCGGGGCCACTTGGAAAAATTGCGCAAGGTATTGGACCAGGTGTGCGAGGAACTTCCCGAGGAGGAATCGGACCTGTTGATCCCCCAGGTGGAAGCGGCCATCCGGCAGGGCCGGGAAGCCATCGGCAAGGAATAACCGATTGAACCTGGCAATCAAACCATGGACTGGCTGAACAACATCTGCCTGCTGACCGACAGCTACAAGGTGAGCCACCACCGTCAGTATCCCCCGGGTACCAGCACGGTTTATTCCTACTTCGAATCCAGGATGGGAGCTCAATACCCGGAGACGCTGTTCTTCGGCCTGCAGTACTGGCTGAAGGCCTACCTGGCCGGGCAGGTGGTTACCCAGGCGAAGATCGATGCCGCGGAGGAGACCTGCCGGGCGCATTTCGGCGCGCCGGTTTTCAACCGGGCCGGGTGGGAACATATCCTGCGGGTGCACGGCGGCCGGTTGCCGGTGGAGATACGGGCGGTGCCCGAAGGGTCGCTCGTGCCCCAATCGAATGTCTTGATGACGGTGGAAAACACTGATCCGGCAGCGTTTTGGTTGACCAATTACCTCGAGACGCTGCTGGTGCAGGTTTGGTATCCCTGCACGGTGGCCACCCAAGGCCGGGCGATGCGGGGGGTGATCCACAAAGCCCTGGAGGAGACCGGTGACCCTTCGGGTATTGGCTTCAAGCTGCATGATTTCGGGTTCCGCGGCGTGACCTGCCCCGAGCAGGCCGCCATCGGCGGGGCGGCCCACCTGGTGCATTTCCGGGGAACTGACAACATGGCGGCCTTGGCCCTTGCCCGCGCGTTTTACGGAGAGGCCTGCGCGGGTTTCTCAATCCCGGCGGCCGAGCATTCGACCATCACCTCCTGGGGCAGGGAGCGTGAGGCGGACGCCTGCCGAAATATGCTGGAGCAATTCCCCACGGGTTTGGTGGCTGTGGTCAGCGACAGTTATGACCTGTTCCGCTGCTGCGCCGAAATCTGGGGTGGCGCGCTGAGGGAACGGGTGCTGGGGCGCGACGGAGTGCTGGTGATCCGGCCCGATTCGGGTGACCCGCCCGCGGTGGTGGTGAAGGTGCTGGGGATCCTCGGGGAAAAATTCGGCACCACGCAAAACGCCAAGGGCTACCGGTTGCTGCATCCCAAGGTGCGGATCATTCAGGGCGATGGTGTGGATTTCACCATGCTGGGCCGGATCTTGCGGGCGATGTCGGTCGCGGGTTGGTCGGCCGACAACATCAGTTTCGGTTCGGGTGGCGGGCTGTTGCAGAAAATGAACCGCGACACCCAGCGTTTCGCCTTCAAGTGTTCCTCGGTCACGGTGGACGGGTTGGAGCGCGATGTGTTCAAGCAACCCGCCACGGATCTATCCAAACAGTCCAAGGCCGGGCGATTGAAATTGGTTGTGAACAACAACACCTACGCGACTGTTCCCCAGTCCGATCCTCGGCCCGATCTGCTTCGACCGGTCTTCCGCGATGGGGTGGTTTTGGAGGAGCGGTCATTGATAGACATTAGGGGAATGGCGGAAACACAATTTTGGTTCACAAAAAGGTGAGCCGTTTGCAGAATGATTGGCGTTGGGAATTCGATTCCAATGGTCTAGTCAGGGGCTATGATTTTCCATTGGTTGTTGGAGTGGAGTCCGGATGCCCTGCACCTTCTTTGCCATCCCTAAACAAACTCTGGAAACAAAAAAATCCCCCGGAATCATCCGGGGGATTTTTAATTGACCTCGCTGGGATTCGAACCCAGGACCCCATCATTAAAAGTGACGTGCTCTACCAGCTGAGCTACGAGGTCTAAACCTGTTTTTGAGGCAGGTCACATCATTAATAGTAGCGCCTTGCCTGTTTCTGTCACCCTGAATTGGCCGGGGAAAATGCAGGGGCCGCCGGTAAAATCAGTGGATTCCTTCCGCGGCCAGCCAGCGCTCGGCGTCGAGGGCGGCCATGCACCCACTGCCCGCAGCGGTGATGGCCTGGCGGTAGTTGTTGTCGGCCACATCGCCGGCGGCGAAAACGCCGTCCACCGAGGTGTTGGTGCGCATCATCTTCTTCCAGACGATGTAACCCTTGTCATCCAGTTCCAGCACGCCCTTCAAAAAGTCGGTGTTAGGAGTGTGGCCGATGCCCAGGAACATGCCTGAGACAGCCACCTCGCGCGGCGGGGCGCCCGTGGTGCTCATCAAACGCACCCCGGTCACGCCGTCGGCGTCGGTGCCCAGCACCTCGTCCACGGCGCTATTCCAGCACATCTCGATCTTCGGGTTTTCCAGGGCCCGTTTTTCCATGATCTTCGAGGCCCGGAGCTTGTCGCGGCGGTGCACCAGATACACCTTGGCGGCAAACTTGGTGAGGTAGCTTGCTTCCTCCACCGCGGAATCGCCGCCACCCACCACCACCAGCGCCTTGTTGCGGAAGCGGGGTAACGCCCCGTCGCACACGGCGCAGGCGGATACGCCGTTGTTCTTGAACCGCTCCTCGCTGGGCAAACCCAGCCAGTTGGCCCGGGCCCCGGTGGCGATGATGACCGTGTGGGCCTGGATGGGGCCGTTTTCCAAGGTTTCCAGGTGGAATGGTTTGCCGGTGAAGTTGACCTTTGTCACATCATCGGTGAGGATCCGGGCGCCGAAATTGATCGCCTGCTGGCGCATGAGCTCCATCAACTCGGGGCCGGTCAGGCCATGGGCGGGTTGGTTGCCCTTGTCCAGGATCCAGAAGGGTTGGCGGTCTTCGGGCAAGGCGGTGGACAGGTACTCGCGCAATTTTCCAGCGGGAAAACCAGGGAAATTCTCGATTTCGGTGGTCAAATTCAGCTGCCCCAGAGGCAGCGTTCCCTTCATGCGGTTTTCCTCGGTGATGGCACCTTCCACCACCAGGGGGTTCAGGTTGGCGCGGGCGCAGTAGATCGCCGCGGTCCAGCCGGCCGGGCCGGAACCAACGATGACCACATTTTGAATGCCAGTGGTGCTGCCAGCCATCTATGCCCCCGGGTTGGATGCGTTCTGACGGCGCGATTGTCACAATCACTGCGCCCGGACAAAAGCTCATACTAGGTTCCCCCGCAACCGGGTCAACCAATACAGGGCCCGAAATCCACCTTCGGGCGAGTCCTTTCCTTGGTAGACTTCTCGAACGGCATCTCCAGCCTTCGCCCTTCGGGGAAAACCGCCGGCACCATGAATCGCCTCACCCACCTGCGCGAAATCCTCCGCTATGTGCCCCGGTTCAAGGATCGGGTATTTGTGATTTCAATTGATGGTGCAGTGGTTGAAGATGAAAATTTTAGAAATCTTTTGCTAGATATTGCGCTGCTGCGGTCACTTAATATTGGCGTGGTTTTGGTGCATGGCGCGGCCCATCAGATCACCCGGTTGGCCCAGCGGACCGGGGAAACCCCCACCAACCTGGATGGGTCCGGGTTGACCGACGATGCCACGCTGCAACTGGCCCTCTTTGCCAGCACCCGGGTCAGCTATGAGCTGGTCGAGGGGCTGGATGCCGCCGATCTGAGGGGTGCCACTGGCAATTTTCTGTTGGCGCACCCGGCCGGCATTTTGGGCGGGGTGGACTACCGGCACACCGGCAAGGTGGAGCGGGTGAACAGCGACTTTCTGCTGTCCACCATCGCCCAGGGAGTGATTCCCGTGGTGCCCCCGGTGGCCAGTGATGGTGAGGGCAGTTCCTACCGGCTCAATTCCGATGTCGTGGCTGTGGAAGTGGCGGCGGCGCTGAAGGCCGCCAAGCTGATCTATTTGAACACCCACCCCGGGGTGGTGCTGCCCGCCAAGGTGAATGACAAGGTGGCCGAGGCCCTGAAGCCCATGCTCACCCGGCACCCTCCGGAGGAAGGCAAGGCCCGGCTCATCCGCTCGATGTCTGTTGAGGAGGCGGATACCCTGCTGCGGAACGCCCGGGAATTGATGCCCCAGGAGGTGGCCACCAAGGTGGAGCAGGGGGTGCGGGCGGTGCGTTTGGGGGTTCCACGGGTTCATATCATCGACGGGCGGATGGAAGAGGGATTGCTGGCGGAGGTGTTTTCCAATCTGGGCGTGGGCACCATGGTGCACGCCAACGAATACCAATCGATCCGGCCGGCCAAGAAGAGCGACAGTCGCACCATCATGAGCCTGATTGCCGACGGTGTGGCGGCGGAGGAACTGGTTCGGCGCACCCGGGCGGAGATCGAGCGGCAGGCGCCTGATTTCTTCGTGTTCGAGGTGGACCGGACCCCGGTGGCTTGCGCCGCGATCCACTTGTACCCGGCGGAGAAAAAGGCGGAGCTGGCCTGTGTCTGCGTCGATCCGCGGTTTGAGAACCGGGGAATCGGCTCGAAGATGATGCAGTACGCCGAGGCCAAGGCCCGAGAGGCAGGCATGGATGAACTATTTTGCCTCTCCACCCAAACCTTCAACTACTTCCAGAACAAGGGGGGTTTTTTGCCCGGTTCGGTGGAAAGCCTTCCCCCAGGCCGGCGCGAAAAGTACGACAAAAGCGGCCGCCATTCATTGGTGCTGATCAAAAAACTGGCCGATCCCAAGCCCGGCCCCGCCTGAGCCGCGCCAAAACCATTTCCCGATCGGGATTTGTCGGCAAAAAGCCTGCTATTTCTGGCTGGTTTGCGCTAGCATGGCACTGCGTGGATTTCCTCGGGGAACCCATGGCCCGGTGATGGAATGGCAGACATGCAGGTCTTAGAAGCCTGTCTCCGTACGGAGGTGCGGGTTCGAGTCCCGCCCGGGCCACTTTTTCCCGATCAGATGCGGTTGGATGGGGCAATTTGTGGCAACGGCGCACCTCGACTGTTTCAGCGGTATCGCCGGCGACATGCTCCTGGCCGCCCTCATTGATGCCGGCGCGCCGATAGATCCCATCCGCGCCATGCTGGAACGCCTCAACTTGCCAGTCACTCTGGGAGTGGAGGAGGTGAGCCATTGCGGGGTGCGCGCGCTCCATCTGGAGGTGGAGGCGCCTGCCGACCAACCGGCCAGGCACCTTCCCGAGATCCAGGAAATCATCACCGCCGCCGGGCTGCCCCCACGGGCCCGCCAGCGGGCTTTGGACGCCTTCCAGGTGCTGGGCGAGGCAGAAGCGGCCATCCACAATGTCCAGCTCGACAAGGTCCACTTCCACGAGGTGGGGGCGCTGGACAGCATCACCGACATCCTCGGCAGCGCCCTGGCGCTCGACTTGCTGGAAATCGATCATCTCAGCGCCGCCCCTGTGCCGCTGGGTAGCGGCCGGGTGAAGTGCGACCATGGGTGGATGCCCGTACCGGCACCCGCCACCGCGCTTTTGATGCGCGGCTTGCCCCTGGCGCCCAATCCGGTGGAGGGGGAACTCACCACCCCCACGGGCGCCTCGGTGCTGAAGGCCTGGGTGCACCAATGGACCAGCCAGCCCCTGCTCACCTACGACCGGGTTGGCCACGGCGCGGGCACGAGGCGCTACCCCACCCATCCCAATCTGCTGCGGGTGTTTGTGGGGCATGGATCACCCGCCGCCGAATTGGAGACGGATTGGGTGTGGCAACTGGAAACGACCATCGACGACCAGCCGGGCGAGGTGATCGCCCACGCGGTCAGCCGGGCGTTGCAGGCCGGGGCGCTGGACGCGCACACCATCGCCACGCAGATGAAGAAGGGGCGGCCCGGTTGCCTGCTGGTGGTGCTGGCACCCGAGGGGCGGGAGGCCGACATCGCCCGGGTGGTGCTGGCCGAGACCCGCTCGTTGGGATTGCGCAAAAACCGTGTCGCGCGCTGGAAGCTGCCCCGCCGGGCGGGTGAATGCGCCACCCCCTGGGGAGCGGTGCGCGTCAAGTGGGCGAAGCAGCAAGGGTTGAAGGGGGCGCCTGAGTGGCAGCCCAGCCCCGAGTTCGACGATTGCCAGGCGATCGCAATCGCCAGGGGGTTGCCGTTGGTCGAGGTGACCCGCGTGGCCACCGAGTCGGCTTGGGCGGCGGGGCCGCCGGCCGATTGATGCCGATCCAAATCAGATTGCAGGATTAACTGTTTTCGAGGTGTGACGATGAGTATCCGCAGCGCCAGGCAGATCCGCCAGGAATTCATTGACTTCTTCACCGGCAAGCACGGCCACACCTTTGTGCCATCCAGCCCGGTGGTGCCGCTGGATGACCCCACGCTGCTGTTCACCAACGCGGGAATGAACCAGTTCAAGGATGTGTTCCTGGGCACCGGCTCACGGGCCTACCGCCGCGCCGTCAACACCCAGAAATGCATCCGCGCCGGCGGCAAGCACAACGACCTTGATGATGTGGGCAAGGACACCTACCACCACACCTTCTTCGAGATGCTCGGCAACTGGTCCTTTGGCGACTACTTCAAGGAGGAGGCCATCCGCTGGGCGTGGCAACTGCTCACCGAGGTGTGGGGGATGGATCCCTCGCGCCTGCACGCCACCGTGTTCGAGGGAGACCCCGACAACAAGCTGGGCGCCGACACCGAGGCCGCCGAGATCTGGGCCAAGGCCACCGGCATCCCCAAGGACCATATCCACCTGGGCAACAAGAAGGACAATTTCTGGGAGATGGGCGACACCGGCCCCTGCGGGCCGTGCACCGAGATCCACATCGACCTCACCCCCGACAAGTCCGGTGGCGCCCTGGTGAACAAGGGCACCGATCGCTGCATCGAGATCTGGAACAATGTGTTCATCCAGTTCAACCGCAACCCCGACGGTTCGCTCAGCACCCTGCCCGCCAAGCATGTGGACACCGGCATGGGTTTCGAGCGCGTGAGCGCGGTGCTGCAGGGCAAGCGCAGCAACTACGACATCGACCTGTTCGGCAGCCTGTTTTCCGCCATCCAGGATGTCACCAAGGCGCCCGCCTACGGCGGCCGACTGGACGATCTGCGCGACACGGCCTACCGCGTGGTGGCCGACCATATCCGGGCTTTGTCATTCTCATTGGCCGACGGCGCCACCCCCAGCAACGAGAAGCGGGGCTATGTGGTGCGCAGCATCCTGCGCCGCGCGGAGCGTTACGGCCGTCAGTACCTGGGCACGCGCGAGCCATTTCTGCACAAGCTGGTGCCGGCCGTGGCCGAGGCCATGGGTGACGCGTTCCCCGAGGTGCGCCAGCGCCAGTCCGAGATCCAGCGGGTGCTGGTGGACGAGGAGGAGGCGTTCCTGCGCACGCTGGACCGCGGCATGCGACTGTTCACCGAGGTGGCCGAGAAAACCCGCAAGGCCGGCGGCAAGGTGCTCGGCGGGCACGATGTGTTCGACCTGCACACCACCTACGGCCTGTTCGTGGACATCACGCGGCAGATGGCCGAGGAGGAAGGCCTCACCATCGACATGTCCGGCTACCACCAGAAGATGGAGGAGTTCCGCGACACCTCCGGCAAGGGTCGCAAGAAGCTGGTCATCACCGCGCTGGAGGGTGAGATCCCCGCGTGCGACGACTCGCTGAAACACCACGGCTTCAGCACCACCGGGCATATCCTGGGCTATGTGACCGACAACAAGGTGCAGAGGCAAGGCACCCTGAAGGCCGGCGACACCTGCGCCATCGTCACCGACCGCACCTGTTTCTACGCCGAGCAGGGAGGGCAGGTGGGCGATGTGGGCTGGGCAACCACCCCCACGGGCCGCTTCTGGATCGAGGACACCCAGCGCCTGGGTGACGCGGTGCTGCATGTGGGCCGCGTGGAATCCGGGCTGATCGAGATCGGGCAGGAGGCGTTCCTCGAGGCCGACCGCGAGCGCCGAATGCCCATCATGCGCCACCACACGGTGACCCACCTGATGAACTGGGCCATGCGCGAGGTGCTGGGCGACAAGGTCGATCAGAAGGGCTCGCTCGTCGACCATGAGAAGACCCGTTTCGACTTCACGCACGACAAGCCGCTCACCCCGGCCGAGATCGCCCGCATCGAGGACCTGGTCAACGACAAGATCCGGGCCAACCTGCCTGTGACTGTCGCCACGGTGCCTTTGGACGAGGCGAAAAAGATCCCCGGCGTGCGGGCTGTTTTCGGCGAAAAGTATCCCGATCCGGTCCGTGTGGTGCTGGTCGGGCAGGAGGCGATCGGCCAGGCCACGCCGCACGACTCGGTGGAGTTCTGCGGCGGCACACACCTGGCCCGCACCGGCGAGGCCGGCCATTTCCACATCACCGGCCAGGAGCCGGTGGCCAAGGGGGTGCGCCGCATCCAGGGTGTGGCGGGAGAATTGGCCAGCCGGGTTCTGCGCCAGCAAACGGAATTGATCAGCGGCCTCACCGACAAACTGAAATGCAAGGCCGAGGATTTGGGGGCCAGGATCGACGCCCTGCTCGAGGAGAAAAAGGCGCTGGAGGAAAAGGTCAAGAAGGCCGCCGCCGGCGAGCTGGCCGGGGCCATCGAGAAGATGCTGGGCGAGGCGACCGAGGTGGGCGAGGCGCTGTTCGCCGCGGTGGAACTGCCGCCGTGCCCGGCCGACCAGGCGCGCGAGCAGTTGCTGCGCGGCCTGAAGCTGGCCAAAAAACCGGTGGTGCTGGTGCTTGGCTTCCGCGAGGAGGGCAAGGCCGGGCTGATGGCCGCCGTCAGCGACGCGCTGCACGCCAAGGGCGTCGAAGCCGGCAAGCTGGTGGGCGAACTGGCCAAACTGGTGGGTGGCAAGGGCGGCGGCCAGAAGAATGTCGCCCAGGCGGGTGGCAAGGAACCCGAGAAACTGCCGGAGGCCCTCGCCGCGGCGTTGCCCCTGGTCAAGAAAATCCTGGGGGTCTGACGGATGGATTCGCTGGGGCCCATGGAGTCGGACCGCCTGCAGATGGCCCGCCAGTGGCTGCAGGCCAACCAGCCCGACCGGGCCCTGGACACCGTGAACCGCGCCTTGAACGAGGCGCTGAAAACAACCGATGCATCCCGGCAGGCCCGCGCCTGGTTCGAGGTGGGTTGGGTGCAGGCATGGACCGGCCAGTTTTCCGATGCAGAACACGCTTTCAACCAGGCGGTGCAAGCCCTGCCCGGGCCTGACGATGACCCCACCGCCGCCCCGCTGCGGCTGCGGCTGTTGCGCGATCATGCCCTTCTGCTGGCGCAAACCGGCCAACTGGACCAGGCCCGCGCCGTGTTTGCCAGGGCCCAGACAGCCGCCGGCGCGCTGAACCCGGCCGAGGCGGCGCGCCAGCGGGCCCTATTGGTGATTCCGTTGGCCCAGGCCCTTCTGGCCACGGGGGATGGCGTGGAGGCTGCGCGCAGGCTGGAAGAAGCCCTGCCCGGCCTGGCCGGCGCGGGGGATGAAAACCACCTGCTGCAGGCGTTGACACTGCTGGCGGAAACCCGGGCCACGGTGGGTGAGGTGCCCCTGTTGCCCACCCATGCGCCGGAAGGCTTCAACCTCTCCAAGCTGGCGGAGGCGCTCGCCTCGCATGTGAGCGATTTGGCCCAGCCCGACAGCGATGCCGACCCGGTCATCCTGCGCCGGTTGCTGCGCTGGTTTGTGGAGTGGCTGGAGCACACCCACGGGGAAAAGTCACGGGTGTTGGCCGACGCGTGCGGCCTGTTGGCCAACCTCGAAGGCAGGCTGGGTGACGGCAAGTCCCGCGTGGCCGCGATCGAGAAGGCGGAGCGGTGCTACCGCGCCCGCAACGAGTC
>JAFMJU010000102.1 GCA_017853285.1 Gemmataceae bacterium | reverse complement strand
GTTTGAATAGGTGTACCTACCTGAATCTCACTCCCCTGACGGATTGGAGCAACCTCTCATGCATCGTTTGGCGCTTTGGGCTCTTGCCCTGGTGGTGGCATTGGGCACCGCCGGCCGGGCCCAGGAATGGGAATCCCTCTTCAATGGCAAGGACCTGACCGGCTGGGAGGGCGACACCAAGCTGTGGAGCGTGGAAGACGGGGCCATCACCGGCAAAACGGATGGCAAATTGCCCTACAACAAGTTTCTTCTGTACACCGGCAAGCCCCTCGAGAACTTCGAGCTGAAGCTGAAGTTCCGCATGACTGCCGGTAACTCCGGCATCCAGTACCGCTCCAAGCACCTGAAGGATAAGGGCGAATATGTGGTCGGCGGCTATCAGGCCGACATCGATGCCAGTGGCCGTTTCACCGGCATCCTCTATGAGGAGCGAGGGCGCGGGATCCTGGCCGAGCGGGGGCAGAAGGTCACCATCGCCGAGGGGGGCAAGAAGGAAGTCACCGGTTCCACGGGTGATGCCAAGGCCCTGCTAGAAGGCATCAACATCAAGGACTTCCACGATTACCGCATCACCGCGGTGGGCAACAAGCTGACACACCAGATCGATGGCCGCACCCTGGTGGAAGTGGTGGACAACGACACCAAGGGCCGCGCCATGAGCGGCATCCTGGCCTTCCAGATCCATGTGGGCCCCGCGATGGTGGTCCAGTTCAAGGACATCCAGCTCAAGCGACTGCCCGCGGAGGCTGGAAACGCCGGTGCCCGCGCTCCAGCCCAGCGGCCCCAGTGGATTTGGGCCGGTGTTCTCCAGGACAGGCAAAAGGTGTTTCTTCGGCGCGAGTTCAATCTCACTCCCGGACTGACCTCCGCCCGCCTGACCGCCACCGGCGACAACAAGGTGGTCGTTTATCTCGATGGTGAAAAGGTCCTCGCTTCGGACAACTGGGAAGAGCCGGTGGGCGTGGATCTCACGGAAAAGCTGAAGGACAAGCCCGGCAAGCATGTCCTGGCTATCGAGGCTGAAAACGCCGATGGCCCCGCCGGTGTGGTCGCCAAACTCAATCTGGAAAGCCCCGGAAAAAAAGGCGGTGTGATGACCAACGCCTCCTGGCTGGCCAGCACCGAGGCCGCCGATGGTTGGAAGAAAGTTGGATTTGCCGGCAAGTGGCAACCAGCCAAGGTGGTCGCCCAAGTCGGCGGCAAGATGTGGACCTCGATCGACACGAAAACGCTCGACGGCGCCGGCAAGGCCCGGGCTGTGACCAGCACCCCCGCCGACAAGCTGAAAGTGAAAAAAGATTTCCAGGTCGAGCTGCTCTACTCCGTGCCCAAGGAACAGCAAGGCTCCTGGGTGAACCTGTGCGTGGATGGCAAAGGCAGGCTGATCGTTTCCGACCAATATGGCGGCCTCTACCGCGTGGTCCCCGGTAAAGACGGTGCCGAAACCACCGTCGAGCCTGTTCCCGCCGCCATCGGGGAAGCCCAGGGCCTGTTGTGGGCCTTCGATAGCCTCTATGTGGTGGTGAACAAGGGCGGCAAATACGAGTCAGGCCTCTACCGGGTGACCGACAGCGACAACGACGACAAGCTCGACAAGGTCGAATTCCTGAAGGCGATTCCCGGTGGCGCGGGCGAGCATGGCCCCCACGCGGTGCTCCTCACGCCGGATGGCAAGAATCTCGTGGTGGTGTGCGGCAATCAGTCCAAGTTGGTGGATTTTAAAGACAGCCGCGTTCCCCGGCACTGGGGCGAGGATCACCTGCTGCCCCGCATGCCCGATGGCCGTGGCTTCATGGCCGGGGTCCTTGGGCCGGGTGGAACCATCTACCAGGTCACTCCAGATGGCAAGGACTGGACCATCCTCACCACCGGTTTCCGCAACCAGTTCGATGCCGGTTTCAATCCCAAAGGCGACCTGTTCACCTACGACGCCGACATGGAATGGGATGTGAACACCCCCTGGTACCGCCCCACCCGCGTCTGCCAGGTGCTCAGCGGCGTTGACTACGGCTGGCGCAACGGCGCAGGCAAATGGCCCGCCCACTATCCCGACAGCATGGGGTCCGTGGTCAATGTCGGCCCAGGTTCCCCCACCGGCGTCTGTTTCGGCACCGGAGCGAAGTTTCCCGCCAAATATCAAAACGCTTTCTACATCTGCGACTGGAGCTACGGCAAACTCTACGCCACCCACATGAAGCCCGCCGGCGCGGGTTACACCGGCGAACTCGAGGAGTTCGTTTCCGGCATGCCGCTGCCACTCACCGATGTGGTGGTCAACCCGGTGGATGGAAACATGTACTTCACCATCGGCGGCCGCCGCACTCAGTCTGGCCTCTACCGCGTGAAGTATGTGGGCTCCGAGTCCACCGCTCCCGCGCCCAACCCAGACGATGGCAACGAGGCCTCCCGCGCCCTGCGTCGCGCCCTGGAAGCCGGCCACCTGAATCCCGAAGCCAGCCTGCTGTCCTTGATCTGGACCAATCTCGACAACACAGACAGGGTCATCCGATCAGCGGCGCGGATCGCGCTGGAGCACCAACCCGTCGAGCGCTGGGCCGAAAAGGCGTTGGCCGAGCCGAATCCTGCCAAGGCCACCGAGGCCTTGCTCGCCCTGGCCCGCGTGTCCGCCACCGATCCGGCCCACCGCAAGCCCGGAGCCAAGGAGCCCTCGGGCGAGACCAAGGCCAAATTGTTTGCCGCCCTCGACAAGCTGCAAGCCGGCTGGGACAAGATGAGCGAGCAAGCCCGCGCTGACCTGCTGCGGGTGTACGCGATCCTCTGCGTGCGTTTCGGCCCGCCCGATGACACCACCCGGACCCGGTTGATCGAGGCCTTCGAGCCCCGCTTCCCCTCCAGCCAGCGGCTGGTGGATGGCGATCTCGCCGCCTTCCTGGTGTTCTTGCAGTCGCCCAACGCCGCCAAAAAGATCACCCCCCTGCTGGCCACCGCGCCCACGCAGGAGGAACAGATGGATCTGGCCCGGGCCCTGCGCATGCTGAAAACCGGTTGGACTCCTGAATTGCGCAAGGCGCAGCTCGAATGGCTGCGCAAGGCGCTCACCTACAAGGGCGGCAACAGCTTTGGTGGCTTCATCGCCAACATCAAGCGCGACACCGTGGCCACCCTGGGCGCGGAGGAGAAGGAGGCGTTCAAGGAGCTGCTGTCCGACAAGCCCGCCGTCGCTTCCAACCAGCCTGCCGCCCCGGCCCGCCCGGTGGTGAAGCAGTACACTGTCGATGACCTCGCCGGCAAACTGGAGAGCGGCCTGAAGGCCGGTCGCGACTGGGAGCGGGGCCGCACCCTGTTCGGCCAGACCACCTGCTTCAGTTGCCACCGCTACGCCAATGAGGGTGGTGCCCAGGGCCCCGACCTCACCGGCGTGGCCGGCAGATTCTCGCCGCGGGACCTGCTCGAAAGCATCATCGAGCCCAGCAAGTCGATCTCCGACCAGTACGAGGCGGTGGTGATCGAAACCAGCGACGGCAAGCTGGTGAGCGGTCGCATCGTCAATCTCAACGGGGACAACATGATGGTGATGACCAACATGCTCGACCCCAACGATCTGGCCAGCATCGACCGCAAACGGGTCGAGTCTGTCACCTCCTCCAAGGTGTCCATGATGCCCAAAGGCTTGCTCGACACGCTGAAAGAGGACGAAATCCTCGACCTGATGGCCTACATGCTCTCCCGGGGTGACAAGGAGCACCCGATGTTCCGCAAGTGATCAGACCCATTTTCTGAAGGAACTGGCATGGGCTGGGCCGGGGCGCTTGCGGGTGCCCCGGCCCTCGCCTTTGCAGGGGCCAGGGTAAAGGTTAGCCTGACGGACTGGAAATCGTTTCGGCCCCCCCCAGGGCTCGAATGAGGGAACCCCATGTGGCTGATCCGGGCATCGCTGCGCAATCCGCACATGGTGGCGGCCTTTGTCCTGATGATCCTCATCGTGGGCGGTCTCTGCCTCGTCAGCATCGCCATCGACATCCTGCCGGTGTTCAAGGCCCCTGCGGTGCAGGTGCTCACCTACTACCCCGGCATGCCCGCGGCCACCATCGAAAAAACCATCACCAACCGCATCGAACGCTGGGTCAATCAGGCCCCCGGGGCCCGGTTGGTGGAATCGCGCTCCGTGCCGGGCGTGAGTGTGGTGAAAGTCTATTTCCGGGATGATATCGATCCCAACGAGGCCCTCACGCTGGTCAACAGTTTGGCCCTGGGGGCTCTACCCAACCTGCCTCCCAACACCCTGCCTCCCGTGGCGTTGCCCTTCGACGCCACCGGTACCTTGCCTGTGGGCATCCTCACCGTCAGCAACCCGTTCATGGACGATGCCCGTCAGAAGGATGTGGCCCGCATCCAGGTGCGCAACATGCTGGGCGCGGTGCCCGGCGCCATCGCCCCGGTGGTGGTGGGCGGGCGCGATCGGAGTGTGATGGTCTATCTCGATCCGGCCAAGATGGACGCCCGCAACCTGGCCCCCACGGATGTGGTCTCCGCGCTGCGCCGGGGCAACCTGATGGTCACCCCCGGCACCGCCTACTTCGGCGGCGAGCAATTGCTGCTGGACAGCAATTCCATGGTGGAAAAGGTGGAGGAACTGAACGACCTTCCCCTGTCCCTGGGTAGCCAGACCAATCTGTACCTGCGGGATGTGGGCCGGGCGGAGGACGCCTCGGCCATCCAGACCTCGCGCGTGCGCATCAATGGTGGCAACGAGGTGTTTGTGCCGGTCTACCGCCAGCGTGGTTCCAGCAGCCTGGCGGTGGTGGACCAGACCCGCGCCAACATCCCCTCCATGGAGGAGCGATTGCCCAAGGGCACCAAGCTCGACCTGGTGATGGACCAGACAGTCTCGGTCCGGTCTGCGCTGTGGTCCTTGTTGGAGGAGGGCGCCACGGGGGCCTTGCTGGTCTCCCTGATGATCCTGCTGTTTCTGGGCAACTGGCGCATGACGCTGATCGCCACGCTTTCTATTCCCCTGGCGTTGCTGGGAGCGGTGACGGGGCTTTATGCGACAGGCAACACCATCAACGCCATGACTCTGGCCGGCCTGGCCCTGGCGGTGGGTCCGTTGGTCGATGACGCCATCGTGGAACTGGAAAACAACCACCGCAATTACCACCTGGGCAAGTCACGGGTTCGGGCGGCTCTCGACGGGTGCGCCGAGGTGATGGTCCCCGTGCTGGTGGCCACCTGCACCACCGTGATTGTGTTGGCGCCGTTGTCGCTGCTGCCGGGTATGGGCGGTTTCCTGTTCCGCCCGCTCACTTTGGCGGTCGGTTTCGCCATGCTGACCTCCTTTCTCCTGTCCCGCACGCTGGTGCCCACCCTGTGCGCTTATTTCCTGCCCGACGACCACGGCAGGGGGGAAAACCATACTCCTCAGAAACCCGGGGGTCTGTTCGACCGATTGACGGGATTTTTTCAGCGGGGTCTCGATCGCCTCACGGCCATGTACCTCCGCCTGCTGGAGGAATGCCTGGCCCGCCGCGGTTGGGTGATCATTGCCCTGCTCGCTTTGTTTGCTTTTTCCCTCACCTTGCTGGGAAGAATCGGCCGCGAATTCTTCCCGCAGGTGGACGCCGGGCAGATCACGCTGCGGCTGCGCGCCCCCTCCAACCTGCGTCTCGACTCCACCGAGGCCCGCGTGAAGGAGGTCGAGGCATTCATCCAGGACACGATTCCCGCCTCCGATCGGGAAATGATCGTTTCAGAAATCGGTTTGAATCCCGATTGGTCGGCCGCCTACACCACCAACTCGGGTCAGCAGGATGCCATCATCCGCGTGCAGTTGAGCCGGAAGCGTTCCCACAGCGCGCAGGAATACGCCAACTTGCTGCGGCGTGGCTTCAACGCCAAGCCGGCCTTCAATGACCTTCGGGCTGATTTTGACACCGGCGGCATGATTTCCACTGCCCTGAACATGGGGGCATCATCACCCATCGATATCGAGGTGGAAGGGGGGACGCAGGAACAGTCGGCATCGCTGGCCCGCGCCATCCGCGACTTGGTCAGCCCGTTACCAGGCACCGCCGATGTGCGGGTGCAGCAGCGCGATGACGCTCCCTACCTGGTCCTGGATGTGGACCGCCAAAAGGCAGCCGAACTGGGCCTCTCCACCGAGGATGTGATCCTGCAGGTGGTGGTGGCCCTGAACTCCAGCGTGTCGGTGCAGCGGAACTTCTGGGTCGATTCCCAAACGGGCAACCAATACTTCGTGGGTGTGCAATACCCCGAGGATGTGGATCGCCGGCTCGAGGATGTGCTCGGCCTGCCGGTGAAGGGCGCCTCCCAGCCGACAGCCGTGAACCTGGGCACCGTGGTGACCCCCCGGCGCAAGTCCGGCGCGGTGGAAGTGAACCATGCGGGTCTGCGACGCGTGTCGAATGTGCTGGTGAACACCGACGGCGTGGATATCGGCACCCTTGCCACCGAGGTGAAAGCTAGGCTGGCCGGATTGACACTTCCCGAGGGGATGCGGGTCCGCCTGAAGGGCGAGTTCGAGCGCATGAACGAATCGTTCCGCATGCTGGCCCTGGGGCTCGCTTTGGCGGCCTCACTGGTTTACTTGCTACAGGTGACGCTCTTCCGCTCGTGGATCGGCCCGTGCGTCATCATGTTCACGGTGCCCCTCGGGTTCATTGGCGTGCTGTGGATGCTCTACCTCACAGGCACGACACTGAATACCCAGTCGTTGATGGGGGTGATCTTCCTGGTGGGCATCGCGGTGAACAACGGGGTGCTGCTGGTGGAATTCGCCAACCGCCTGCGTCTGGAGGGGAAGGGGGCTGTCGAGGCGATCCGCCTGGCGGCCGCCACCCGTTTTCGCCCCATTTTGATGACCTTCCTGGCCACGGTGCTGGCGCTGGCCCCCATGGCCATCGGCACCGGGCGGGGCAACGAGGCGAATGTGCCACTAGCTCGGGCGGTTGTAGGCGGCCTGATCAGCTCCACCACGCTCACCCTGTTGCTGGTGCCCGTGTTGTACACGCTGCTGATTCGCAAAAACATCGCCCCCGATCCGCGGGTCGAAAGCGAACTGGCTTGAGGAGGGATACCATGCTCAATCGGCTGAGGTTTTGTTGGGCGTTGACCCTGCTTGCGGGGATGCCGGTTTTGGCCCGGGTTCAAGCCCAGGCACCTCCAGTGACCCAACCCGCCGGCCCGGAAATCCGGGTGAAGACAATCCGGCCGAAAACCGGCACCGATCTGGAGGTGACAGTCGAACAACCCGCCGAGGTGGCACCCTACTACCGGGTGGAGCTCCAGTCGCAGGTGGCCGGCACGCTGAAATTCCTCGAGAAGGACATCGGCGACAAGGTGGCCGCCGGCGAGCGTTTGGCCGAGATCGAGCCGATTGACTCCCTGCGCGAAAACAAGGCGAGGGGTGTGGTGATGGCCCCATTCGACGGCGTGATCGCACGCCGATCGGCTGACCCGGGCACCTTTGTGGCGAATCCGGCCATCGTCCCGGGCGTGCGCCCGCTCCTGGTGGTGGAGCGCACCGACATCGTCACCGTGTCGATGCGCGTGCCCGAGGCCTATGTGGCACAGGTCGGCAAGGATACCGAGGCGGAATTGCGGCTGGACGCTATGCCGGGCAAGGTGTTGCGGTTCAAACCGACCCGGCTGGCACCCTCGCTGGACCCGGCCGATCGCACGCTGCGGGTGGAGGTGGACCTCTTCAACGGCACCGTCGAGGAGCACCGCCAGTTCCTGGAGAAGGTCAAACTGAACCGTAACGCCGACTTGAAGGGACGGGCGTTGCCCGAATTTCCAAAGGGCCTGGAGACCGGCGCTGCCGCCCGCCTGCTGCCGGGCATGTACGGGAAGATGCGGTTGCGACTGAAGCGTTTCCAGAACGCTCCGGTGATCCCCAGCAGCGCCATCGTGCGGCGCGGCGGGCTGCCATACCTGTTCCGGGTGGAGGCAGGCGTGGCCCGGTTAAAGCCCATCGCGGTGGAACTGGATGACGGTCTCCTTGCCCGCGTGTTCTGGCTGGACAAGGACGCCGGCCGCGATGTCCGGCGTGAACTATCCCGTGACGAGGAATTGGTCCTCACCAACCAGGGTGAACTGGAGGATGGGTCACGGGTGCGGGGAACGCCTGCGGAATGAGGTGTTTGGATTAATTCCAGATTCCGTTTGACACTTCGTGGAATTTAAAAATCTGATTAAAGTTCAACAAGCCGGGTCCCCAAGGGCCCCGGCTTGTTGAACATTTTTTTTGATTGCGCCAGCCTGCTCAGGCCGCCTTGCGCGCTGGTTGATCTTCCAGGTTCAGCGTCTGCGCGATGGTGTAGCTGCGCTTGCCCTGGCTTTCAAAGTAGGTGCGGCTGAGCACCTCGCCCAAAATACCCAGGCCGATCGACTGCGTTCCCAGCAGCACCAGCAGCATGCTGAGCAGCAGGAACGGGTTGCCGGTCATGTCGGTTCCGCCAATTAACTTCATGCCGATGGTGGCGGCCAGGCTGGCGAAACCCAGCACCATGAACGCCAATCCCAGCCCGCCCAGGAAGTGCATGGGCCGGGTCAGGTAGCTGTTCAGGAATTTGACGGTGATCAGGTCCAGCACCACGCGGAAGG
Source organism: Gemmataceae bacterium (assembly GCA_017853285.1). Classification (GTDB taxonomy): domain Bacteria; phylum Planctomycetota; class Planctomycetia; order Gemmatales; family Gemmataceae; genus UBA6894. The sequence goes on along the minus strand of JAFMJU010000102.1, from coordinate 1,569 downwards.
TGCGGGTGAGGTTGTACTTGGTCACCCCGGCGGTGCGGGCGTGGTGCTTCACCGGCACCTGCACCATCCGGGCACCCTGCATCTGGCAAAGCACCGGGATGAAGCGGTGCATCTCGCCGTACAGCGGCAGGTCGCGGGCGATCTGCCCGTCCAGCACCCGCAGGGTGCAGCCCATGTCACGCGTGGTGGAACCGGTCACCTTGCGGATGATCCAGTTGGCGATCTTGCTGGGGAATTTGCGGATCAGGTAGGCGTCCTGCCGCTTGGCGCGCTCGCCAAATACCGCGTCGTAGCCCTCGGCATGCTTGGCCAGCAGCATCGGGATGTCGGCGGGGTCATTCTGCAGGTCGCCATCCATGGTGGCGATCAGGTCGCCGGTGGCATGGTCGATCCCGGCGCGCAGCGCTGGTGTCTGGCCGTAATTGCGGCGCAGCTTCACCACCTTCCAGCGAGGATCCGCCGCCGCTTGCGCGCACAGAATCTCGTAGGAGCGATCCCGGCTCCCGTCATCGACGATGACCACCTCATAATCGGTCACCTGCGCTGGGTTGGGTGTGGCCCGGTCCAGCAGGGGAGATAGGGCCTCCGTGAGCCGCTGGTGCAGCGGGCCCAGGTTGTCTTCCTCTTCCTTGATGGGGATCACCACCGAGATTTTTCTGCCCATGGCGCGGTCCTGGTTGGCCGGGTGAAGGTTGGTCCGTGTGTTCATGCTGAAATCCCCTCGATTTGTTTTGTCTTTTCGCAGAGTGTCTGGGTGTTGCCTTGGCCTTCACGGTTGGTCGTGTCTTGAATCCCCGTCGGTTCGTTTTCTCCGCTGACCTTGGGCCACCCGCCCCAAAGGATCACCGGCAGGCCCAACAAAGCCACCAGGCTGGTGGCGGCAAATCCCAGCAGGCTGAGCGCCACCGCCTCAGGCGCCGTGACCCCAAAACCGGCCAACAGCGCGGCGTACCCCGCTTCACGAAGCCCCATGCCGCTAACGCTTACCGGGAGCAAGGTCAAAAGTGTCACCAGGGGCACCACACAGCCGTAAACAGCCCATGGAACCTCCAGCCCCAATCCTTTGCCGATCAGGCCCACCTGCACCACGCTGGCCACCTGCACCAGCACCGACAGGGCCAGGGATCCGGCCACAAGACCCGGCTTGCCCGCGAAATCCCATCCCTGCGCGATGAGGGGTGCCAGCTTGGGGACCTTCCGGCCAACCCAACCGCTGGCAGTCAGCCCCACCACCAAACCCACCGCCGTGCAGCCCAAAACGGCGTACAGAAACCAGATGACTTGCGGTGTCAGCGCCACCGGCGAGACCATTGACGCCACCCCAGCCAGCGCGATCAGCACCAGCAAGCCGGTACCCCGGTCCAGTAGCACGCTGGTGGCCGCCCGGCGGGTGCGCCCCATGGGTGGCCCTTCAGCCTGATGGGCCAGGTACCAGGTCCGCACCACATCCCCGCCTACCGAGGTGGGCAGAACCAGGTTGCAGAACATCCCCGCCGCGTACCAGGCGCCAAAGCGCCCCACAGGCGCGCGGAAATCCGCGTCCAGGGCCAGTTGGCGCCAGCGGATGGT
>JAFMJU010000101.1 GCA_017853285.1 Gemmataceae bacterium | reverse complement strand
TACCGCGAGCGCGCCGCCGCCCGCCGGCAGGAGCAGGAGGCCGAGGCCCTCAAGCGGGATGAGGAACGCATGGACGGCTTGCTTGAAAAGCTGCACCGCGTCGGCCGCGACGGCTTGAGCGCGGAGGAGCGGCGTTTCATGGAGCTGTTCGCCAGCCGCTGCCGGGACCGGCAGTCCGGAGCCCGGGGCTGAGGCCTTCCGAAAAAACGAATCACAGGTGTTTGTCCGGGTTTGAAAGGTTTTCAAAGCGATGTCCACTGGAGCGAAGATCGAGCCCCGCACACTCAAGGGCTTCCGCGATTACCCGCCAGCCCTGATGATCCCGCGCGAGCACCTGTTGGAGACGGCTCGGACGGTCTACCGGCGGTACGGGTTCCTGCCCATCGACACCCCCGCGCTCGAATATGCCGAGATCCTGCTGGGCAAGGGGGGCGCCGAGTCGGACAAGCTGGTCTACCGGTTCAAGGATCATGGCGACCGCGATGTGGCGCTGCGGTTCGACCTGACCGTGCCCTTCGCCCGCTTCGCCGCGCAGCACGCCGGCAAGCTGGGCACGCCGTTCAAACGCTACGCCATGGGGCCGGTCTGGCGGGGCGAAAACACCGGTCACGGCCGCTACCGCGAATTCTGGCAGTGCGATTTCGACACCATCGGCACGGTCTCGGCGGCCAGCGACGCCGAGACGCTGCTGGTGATCCACGACTTGCTCGACGCGCTGGGCGTGGGCGGGTTCTCCATCCGCGTCAACCACCGGCAGGTGCTCAACGGGCTGCTCGAAAAGCAGGGGTTGGCCGCCCGGTCTGTCGAGGTGCTGCGGGCCCTCGATAAGCTGCCCAAGGTGGGCCGCGAGGCCGTGATCGCCGAGATGGCCGCCACCGCCGGCGCCACCTCCGCCCAGGCGGAGGCGATCCTCACGCTGGCCGGACTGGAAGGCGAGCCCGCCGAGATCCTCAACCGGCTGGAAAAGGAACTGGAGGGCAGCGCCCGAGGTCTGGAGGGCGTGACCCGCCTGCGCGAGGTGCTCACGGTCGCAAGTGAAGCCGGTGTGGCGCCCGGTCGGGTCTCGCTCGACCTTTCCATCGCCCGGGGCCTCGATTACTACACCGGCCTGATCTTTGAATCATTTTTGGAAAAATTGCCCGGCATCGGCAGTGTCTGTTCCGGTGGTCGCTATGACGACCTGGCGGGTCTCTACACCAAGCAGACATTGCCCGGTGTGGGGGCGTCCCTGGGCGTGGACCGGCTGCTGGCAGCCCTGGAGGAACTGGGTCTGCTGGCGGGCAAGGCGATCACCGCCGATTTGCTGGTGATGCAGTTCGAGGCGGGGCACCTTGGGTCGTGCTATGGGCTGGCGCGCAGGCTGCATGCCGCGGGCGTGGGCGCCGAGGTTTTCCCCGAGGCCCGCAAGCTGGGCCAGCAGTTGCAGCAGGCCGAGAAACGGGGCTTCAGGCTGGCGGCCTTCGCCGGGCCCGACGAGCGCGCCCAGGGCCTGTGGAAACTGAAGGACCTGTCCAACCGCGAGGAGCAACTGGTGCCGGAGGCCGAGCTGCCCGCGGTGGCGCTGGCGCGGCTGGGCCGGGCCTGAGCGCGGGGGTATCCCATGCTGGAGCACAACCATTACGAGCGCGCCGCCGCCGCCTGGCTCAGGTCTGCAGGGCTGGCGTTCGTGCCGGTGCATGAGCGCCAGCGCGCCAGTCTGGGAGCGCTTGAGGGTTCCCAAGATAGCTCCACGGTCAAAAGTCCTGATTTTTTGCTGCTGGGTTCTGGCGGGTCTTCCTTCGTGGTGGATGTGAAGGGGCGGAGGCATCCTTCCGGCACGGCCACACCGCGTGCGCCAGGCGAAGCCACCGGGAACCCCGGCCCCTGGCACCAACAGGGGGTGGCCCGGAAAAAATCAGGCGGCACCTGGGAATGCTGGGTCACGCTGGATGATCTCGACGGCCTGGCGCGCTGGTCTGCCCGACTGGGGCCTGGCTGGCAGGGCCTGTTCCTGTTCGCCTACTGGCTGGATGACAGTTTCCACGCGCCCGAGGGGCCGGATCTGTTTGGTTTCGAGGGCAGGCGGTATCTGTTTCGCTGCGCCCAGTTGGCTGAGTTCCGGCAGGCCATGCGCGTGCGCAGCCGGTCGTGGGCCACGGTGGATCTGCCGGTCCGGGCCGCGCGCCGGGTGGTCAAGCCTCTCGGTCAGGTGGATGGTTTGCGGCCGGTGTCGGCCGGTTGTCTACAGGGGGTTGGCTGGTGAGTGGTGTCATGCCGGGCCTGGTGCCTGGTCTCAATCGCATGCGTCCGGCGGTCAGGATCGAGGCGTTGGCCTTGCCCATCCGCCAGGCTATCGACCGGGCCGGCGCCCTGGGAGCCCGCGCGGTGCAGTTCGAGGCCAGGGGTGATCTCACCCCTGGCAACCTGTCCGGCACAGGGCGGCGCGAACTGGCCTCGCTGGCCCGGTCGCGGCAGTTGGAGATCGCGGCTGTGGCTTGCGGCTTGCGGCGGGGTTTGGCCCATCCCGAAGATCTGGAAAAGCGGATGGAGCATGTGCGCCAGGTCATCGCCTTGGCGGCGGACCTGGGCACCAACCGGGTGGTGCTGGAAGCCGGGCCGGTTGGCGATCCGAAATCCGAGGACTGTTCCAGGTTGTCCGGCCTGCTGGTGGATCTGGCTCAGGTGGCGGTGAAGCGCGGGGTGATGCTGGCACTGCCCAGCGGCCTGGAATCGGGCGCCGATCTGGCCGCGCTGCTTGGTCGCATCGACCAAGAGGGGGCAGGCGCCGCGTTCGACCCGGCCGCCCAGGTGACGGGCGGGTTCGCCCCCATGGGTGACCTGGCTGATTTGGCGGACCGATTGGCGCTGGTGGTGGCCGCTGACGCCCGGCGCGCCAGGGCCGGCCGCTCGGCCGAACGGTTGAGTGTGGGGGCCGGTGAGATCGATTGGCTGGCGCTGCTGGAAAACCTGCGCGACGCCGGGTACACCGGATGGCTGGTGGTGGATGGCGAGGCCGACAACCCCGAGACCGCCCGCAAAGGGCTGGCCGCCTTGGTCCGCCTGATGGGCCTGGCCGGGGTCTAGTTTTTTGCTTTTGTGATGCAACCTCTCTGGAGTGGCAGATGAACAGCGCCAAGGCTCGCACGCGATGGATGATGGCATGGGCAACCGGCGTCTCGCTGGTGTGGGGTCATCAGGCCCCGGCGCAGGAGGCAGCCAAGAAGCCCGAGCCGCCCAAGGCCTACCTGAAGGGCGAGGATGCGGGGGTGGCCTACACCCTGCAGGGGGAATACGCCGGCGACAAGCTGGGCCTGCAGGTGATCGCGCTGGGCGGCGGCAAGTATGAAGGGGTGTTGTACGAGGGTGGCCTGCCCGGGGCCGGTTGGGATGGCAAGCCGCCATACAAGATCGCCGGGGGTGAGTTCAACGACGCCGTGATCTTGCGGGGCAAGGCCAAGCGGTTTGTCGAGGTGGCGGGCGGGCTGGCCCAGGTGGTCGATGGCGGCCCCGCCAAGGTCACGCTGGAAAAGACCGAGCGCAAGAGCCCCACGCTGGGCCAAAAGCCACCCACCGGAGCGGTTGTGCTGTTTGACGGCTCGTCGGCGGACGCGTGGAATGGCGGCAGGATCGACGCCGAGAAGCTGCTGATGGAAGGCGTGGTGTCGAAAAAGAAGTTCAACGATTTCACGCTGCACCTGGAGTTCCGCACGCCGTTCATGCCGGCCTCGCGCGGCCAGGGGCGCGGCAACAGCGGACTGTACCTGCAGAACCGCTACGAGCTGCAGGTTCTCGACAGCTTCGGCCTGGAGGGGCTGGACAACGAGTGCGGCGGCATCTATCAGATCAAGCGACCCCAGGTGAACGCCTGCCTGCCGCCGCTGGCCTGGCAGACCTATGACATCGACTTCACCGCGCCGCGGTTTGACAGCGATGGCAAGAAGGTGAAGAACGCCGTCATGACCGTGCGCCACAACGGCATCCTGATCCATGACAAGCTGGAGCTGCCCAAGCACACTCCCGGGGGCGAGGGGAAGGAATCAGCCGAGCCGGGCCCGTTCGCGTTGCAGAACCATGGCGACCCGGTGCGGTTCCGCAACATCTGGGTGTTGCCTAAAAATTGACCGGGGGTTCCAGGTGAGCCGGCGAACGCACCCGAGGAAAGTGGTCATCACCGGCGGCCCCTGCGCCGGCAAGACCTCCTGCCTGAAGGCGCTGGTCGGTCGTTTCAGCGGCCGCGTGGCGGTGGTGCGCGAGGCATCCACGCTTTTGCTGGAGACCGGGGTGCCCAAGCCGTCGGTCGATCCGCCCGGGTTGGCGCCCGGACAGTGGCGGATGCTGTTCCAGTCGAGGCTGATCGCGCTGCAGCAGCATCTGGAGGCCGAGGTGCATCACCTGGCCGAGCAGGCCGGTATTGAACTGGTCCTGTGCGATCGCGGGCTGTTGGACGGCGCCGCCTACTGGCCTGAGGATCGGGAGCATTACCTGCGCACGCACGGGCTGACGCTCGACGAGGCGATGGACCGCTACCACGGCGTGGTCTGCCTGGAGTCGCTGGCGGTGGGGCAGCCACATCTTTATGGCCGGGGAGACGATCCCACGCTGCTGGAGGGGCCCGAGCTGGCCCGCCAGGTGGACCAGCGCATCCGAGCCGCCTGGCAGGGACATCGCAATCTGGTGCAGGTGCCCAGCCATCCTGAACTGCGGGATTTGGTCGACCGGGTCAGCCAGGTGGTTGGAACCATGTTCCAGGCCTGAGTTTCAGTCGGAGTTTGCCATGGGTTTTCAGGCGGTGCTTGTGTGGTCTTTGGCTGCTTCCATGACTTTCGGTCAGGAATTCCGGCTGGCTTCGTTGTTCACGGATCACGCGGTGCTGCAGCGCGAGACGCCGGTGCCGGTGTGGGGATGGGCCAGACCCGGCCAGAAGGTGGAAGTGCGTTTCGCCGGGCAGGTCGTGCAGGCCACCGCGGCTGCGGACGGCACCTGGCGGGTGGACCTCGCCCCGCTGAGCGTGAGCCGCGAGGGACGGGAACTGGTGATCACCTCGGGCGGTGAAAGCAAAACCCTGAAAAACATCGTGGTGGGGGATGTGTGGCTGTGCGGCGGGCAGTCGAACATGGAGTGGGGGCTGGGCGGGTGCGATGACCAGCCCACCATCGACGCCGCCAACCATCCGTTGATCCGCCATTTCAGCGCCAACCTGAATTTCTCCAGCCACCCGCAGAAGGAGACCCGGGGCAACTGGCAGCCCCTCACCCGCAATCTGGCCCCCTTTGTCACGGCGGTCGGCTACCACTTCGCCCGCCGGGTCCATCAGGAAACTGAAATACCCATCGGCATTTTGCAGAGCTGCGTGGGTGGCACCAACATCGAGCTGTGGCTTGCCGAGAAGACGCTGCTGGAAACGCCAACCCTGGCACCTTATGCCAGGACGATGCGCGACTCGCTGAAACAGTATGATGCGGATCTGAAAAAGACCCTGCCCGCCATCGAGGCGTGGGCGCGCGAGGCCCGCGGGGCTGCCGACGGGGGCCGCATGGTGCCCCGTCCGCCGGCTTGGCCGGAATTCCCGTTCGGCGAGCGCATCGCCCGGCCGCGCTGTGTCACGCTGCACAACGGCATGATCGAGCCCCTGATCCCCTATCGCATCAAGGGGGCCCTCTGGTACCAGGGCGAGAGCAACGCCAACGGGCCCGAGGCCGCCAGGCTGTATGTCGAGGAGCAGAAGGCGCTCGTGGCCGACTGGGCCCGGTATTTCAAGGCGGGGGAACTGCCCTTTTACCAGGTGCAACTGGCGGCCTGGGGCAACCCGTCGGAGGACCCCGCGCTGTTTGACAGTTGGGGCATGCTGCGTGAGGCCCAGCGCAACAGTCTGGCGGCCATCCCCACAGCCGGCATGGCTGTCGCCATCGATATCGGCGATGCCAACGACATCCATCCCCGGAACAAGACCGATGTCGGCGAGCGGTTGGCGCGGTGGGCCCTGGCCAGGGATTACGGCAAGGCGGTGGTCTGTTCCGGGCCGCTGTTCCGGGGGCTGAAAGTGGAGGGCGACCGGGCGGTGATCAGCTTCGACCATCTGGGTGGCGGCCTGATGGTCGGCAAAAAAGACGGGCGCAAGCCGGTGATTGAAGATACCAGTGCTCCGCTGAAAAAATTCGCCATCCGCGGCAAGACCGGCCCCTGGCGTTGGGCACGGGCGGTCATCGAGGGGGACACGGTGGTCTGCACGCACCCGGATGTGCCGGAACCCGCCGCCGTCCGCTACGCCGTCACCATCAATCCGGCCGGTGCCAACCTGTACAACCGGGCCGGGTTGCCGGCATCCCCGTTCACCAGCGAGGAGTGGTGACGGCTCAGCCGATGACTTCCACCCGCTCCACCAGATCGCGGAGGAACCGCGCGGCGGGCGCGCCGTCGACGATGCGGTGGTCGAAGGTGAGGCTGAGGGGCAGTTCCTTGCGGAAGGTGAAGCCGTCCTGGCCGGTGGGCAGCGGCACCGGCTGCGGTTTGATGGTGCCCATGCCCAGGATCGCCACCTGCGGCCAGGGGATCACCGGGTTGAAGAATTCCACGCCGTAGGGGCCCAGGCTGGTCAGCGTGAAGAGGGCGCCCCGCATCTCGTCGGCGGTCAGGCGGGATTGACGACCCTTCTCCACCAGCGCTTGGCTGTCGGCGGCGATCTCGGCCAGACTGCGTCGCCGCACATCCCGCACCACGGGCACCACCAGCCCCGTTGGCGCGTCCACCGCCAGGCCCAAGTCGATGGTGTCGCCCGGCGGCACGATGTAGGTTTCCTCCCACCGGCTGCCCAGGAGCGGGTGCTCCACCAGCAAGTCGGCGATGATTTTCAGCAGCATGTCGTTGAAGCTGGGGGCGATCTCGCCCTTGGGTGTCTCCCGCTTCAGGCGGGCCCGAAGCGCCAGGAGCGCGGTCGCGTCGGCCCGGGTGGTCAGCGTGACCGGCACCGTCTCCTGCCGGCTTTTCACCATCGCCTTGGCGATGGTGCGCCGACGGGGTGTGACCGGGATCGCGTTGTCCGGGATTTCCGCCAAGGGTGCGCCCGCTGGCATGCCTGTCTGCAGGTCCCGTTCCCGGATGCGGCCACCCGGGCCACCGCCCCGAACCTGGCGCAAATCCAGGCCCCGTTCGCGGGCGATGCGCCGGGCGCGTGGTGTGGCGATCAGCCGGCTATGGCTGTTGGCTGGCACCGGGGCGCCTGGCACCAGGTCATGCTCCATGACCCGGCCGCCCGGCCAGGCCGGTGTGACCTGGTTCAGGTCGATACCCATTTGCCGGGCCAGACGACGCACCGAGGGGGAGGCCGCCACCTCGGCGGATAGCGGGGGCAAAGCACCGGGCTTGGGTGCAGCTTCAGCGGCGCGCGGTGGCGTTTCTGGTGTCGCGGGGGTGGGCGCGGAGCTACCCCAGACCGGCGTCTCGCCGGGTGCGCAGAGTTGGCCGATCAGTTGGCCCACCGGTATCACCTGACCGGGCCGTGGGCAATCCGGGGCAAGGTGCAGAACCCCTTCACCGATCGATTCGATCTCCTGAGTAGCTTTTTCGCCTTCCAGCGTGAACAGGGGTTCATTGGGGCGCACCGGGTCGCCGGGCTTTTTCAGCCAGCCGGCGAAGGTGCCTTCCTCCATCGACCAGCCCAGCCGGGGGATGCGGATCTCCACGGCCATGGTTATTCCTCCACCAGTGCGCGCAGTGCTTGCGTGATCCGCGCCTGATCGGGCAGGACCGTCTGCTCGAGCACCGGGCTGTAGGGCGTGGGTGCCGCGACGCCGGTGATGCGGCGCACGGGGGCATCGAGGTAATCGAACGCTTGATCCGCCACCAGGGCGGCCACCTCGGCGGCGAAGCCGCATGGGCCTGCCGGCTCATCGACCACCAGCAACCGGCCGGTCTTACGCACCGACTGGGCGATGGTTTCGCCATCCAGCGGCGAGACCGTGCGCGGGTCGATCACCTCGATCTGTTTGCCTTCCCTGGCGAGTTCTTCCGCGGCCGCCAGGCACAGGTGATTCATGCGACCCACGGCCACCACGGTGGCGTGGGTCCCGGCCCGGGCGATGCGGGCCTTGCCGAAGGGGATTTCCAAGTCCCCCTCTTCCACCGGGCCCTTGGTCTGCAGGATTTCACGGTGCTCGAGGAACAGTACCGGGTTGTCGCAGCGCAGGGCGTGCTTCAAAAGCCCCTTGGCGTCACGCGGGGTGGAGGGCACGGCCACCCACAGGCCCGGCACCTGGGCCAGCATGCCGTAGTAGCTGCCCGAGTGGTGCGTGGCGGCCGAGTGGCCGATGCCGATGCAGCCGCGCAGCAGCACCGGCATCTTCAGGCGGCCGCTGGACATGAACTGCATCTTGGCGATCTGGTTGACGATCTCGCCCCAGCCATCGAGCACGAAGTCGGCGAACATGAAATCGACCACCGGGCGCGCGCCAGCCATCGCCGCGCCACAGGCCAGGCCGACGAAGCCGCGCTCGCAGATGGGAGTGTCGCGCAGGCGCCGGGGGCCGTGTTTGTCGAACAGGCCGGCCGTGGTGCGGAAGTTGCCGCCCCGCACGCCGATACCCTCGCCCAGCACGAAGATGCGGTCGTTGGCGGCCATTTCCTCGGTGAGCGCTTCCAGCGTGGCTTGGTTGAAGGTGATCTGCCGGGCGTTCGGGTCAGCGGGTTTCTCCGCCACCACCCGCGCCGGCTCGGCGTAGACATGGGTGCTGGCGTCCTTCGGCTCGGGGGGCGGTGCGGCTTCGGCCTTTTCCCGCGCCTGACGCACCTGGGAGACCACGATTGCCTCGATGGCGTCGAGCTCTTCCGTGGTGAAGCCATGTTCTTGCACCAACCGGGATTTCAGCGTGGCGATGGGGCAGCGGGCCTTCCAGGCCTCGACATCTTCCCGGGTGCGGTAGGTGAAATCGCCCATCCCCTCGGCGTGGGCCCGGGTGCGGTAAGTCTTGCACTCAATCAATGTGGCCCCACCGCCAGATCTGGCCCGCTCGACCGCCCGGTGGGCGGCTTCCCAGACTGCCAGCACATCGTTGCCATCGACTTCCTCGCCGGGCAGGCCGTAGTTGGCGGCACGGCGGCCCACATCGGGGATGCCGCTGGCTTGGCTGAAGGGCACTTCGGTGGCGAACTGGTTGTTCTCGCAGATGAACAAGACTGGCAGCTTCCAGATGGCCGCCATGTTCAGGCCTTCATGGAAGGCACCGTTGTTGACCGCGCCGTCGCCGAAGAAGGCGGCCGCCAACTGATGGTTGCCTGCCAACTGGAAGGCGTAGCCGCCGCCGGTGGCCTGCAAGATGCACGGCGCCACGATGCCGCTGGTGCCCAGCATGCCGATCTCGGGGGAGAACAGGTGCATGCTGCCGCCCCGGCCGCGCGAGCAGCCCGAGACCCGGCCGAACAATTCGGCGATCAGCTCGAAGGGGGGCATGCCCTTGGCCAATGCATGGCCGTGGCCGCGGTGGGTGCTGAAGACCACATCCGCAGGATTCAGGTGGGCGCAGACGCCGGTGGCGATGGCTTCCTGTCCCACATAGGTGTGGCAGGCCCCGTGGATCAGGCCGCGCTGGTGGCAGCGCGCCAACTCCTCCTCCGTGTGCCGGATGACCAGCATGGTGCGGTAAAGATTCGCCAATTCCTGCCTGTCAGGCGCTGCCACCACAGAATCTCCGTATTTATTTTTTCACCGCCAAGACGCGAAGAATGCCAAGAAAACCCAGGTCTTTATTTCTGTACTCTTTGCGTCCTTCGCGTCTTGGCGGTGAAAAAGTCTGAACTTATTTGCCGATGGTTCCGCCGGCGTTCATGGCCAGGTTGCCGCCGTCCATGGGGATCAGCGCGCCGGTGATCCAGGCGCTGGCATCGGAGGCCAGCAGCACCATCAGGCCCTGGATGTCGGTGGGTTTGCCCAGGCGGCCGGCGGGGATGCCTGACAGCCAGACTCCCTGGATGCCCGGGTTCTGGCGCATCCGCTCCTCGAGCGACGGGTTCACCACCTGCGCCGGCAGGATGGCGTTCACGCGCACGCCGTGGCCGGCCCATTCGGTACTCAGTTCGCGGGTCATCTGGGCCACCGCGCCCATCGCCATGCTGTAGGCGATGTGGCCGCGGCCGAGCGCCGACACGCTGGCCAGGCTGCCGATGTTGACGATGGAGCCGCCGCC
>JAFMJU010000100.1 GCA_017853285.1 Gemmataceae bacterium | reverse complement strand
CCCGGACCACCAGCTTGCCCTTCCCCATCGACCGGGGAATCAGGAATCCCCCTTCCTCGATGGCCACCAAATTGGCGGGTTGGCACTCCATCGAGACAAGCCCGGTGACATCCCTTACCGGGCTGCCTTTTTCGGCGTATTGGGCGTTCACCACAACCTGACGAAACCCGCGAGGCCCTTTCAACTCCAGGGACGCCGGTTGAACCGCAAGACTTTCCGGCTTGCCGATCAGTTGGGCCCTTTTGGCTTCATCGGTCGGCCATCCGGCCCGGCTGGCGGTGCCAAAGGCCAACGAAATGACACCAACCAACAAATGAATTCGAATCCAACGCATTGGGCGTCCTTCCTTCCCGGAGTCATCGGGAATGAACGAGGAGCCGACCCCGTCGGGCAGGGGATGCCCTCCGAGAGCCAACAGGCAGGTTATCCCAAGTCTTTCTGATTTAACCGCTCAGGTCAAGGATAAAGGGCTGCCATTTTGACACATAATGCTATATATCTCTAACCAGAGGCCGCAGAATCAGACCCTTGGACCTACCGCCGAATCATCCACGCCCCCAACAATTGGTGCCCCGTTTGAACCACAAAGTCGGCGGGAACCCCGGCCTCGTGGTAACCGGCGGGCGGGTTTGCGGGTGGGGCAATCCCGGCTCCAGCCAGGGCGAAAGGCACCGGACCATGGGTATGAGCCTTGGTGCGGATCAGCGTCCGATGGTCGGGCTCCACCAAGATTCGGTACTCCCCCATGCCTTCCAGCGCCTTCAAAAGCGGACCAACGATATGCGCATCGATTTCCTCGATGGCCCGCACCTTTGCATCCGCCCTGCCCTCGTGCGAGGCCTCGTCCGGAGCCTCCACATGCACGCAAACAAGGTCGTGATCCTTCAGGCACTCGATGGCCTGGCGCCCTTTGGCGGCGTAATCCGTGTCGAGATAACCGGTGGCACCAGCCACATCCACCCGTTTCCACCCGATCAACTGCCCGACACCGCGCACCAGATCCACCGCGCTGATGATGGCTCCTTTCAATCCGTGCATCATCTCGAAGGAATCCAGGCTGGGCACCCGCCCCTGCCCCCACAGCCAGCATTGGGTGGCGGCCTTTTTGCCGCGGGCGACCCGGCCCTCATTGGCGGGATGGCCGGCGAAAAGCTTTTTGCTCTCCTCCATCAACTGGGTCAGCCAGGCGCCTCCAGTACCTTTTGGAAGGTGCGGCCCCGTGGGCTGATCGGGCACATCGTGGGGAGCCTGGGTTTTGGTGGTGGAATCCAGCGCGGCAGGCTTCCCAGCCAGTGCGCCTCCACGCACGATCATCAGGTTCCGGTAGCTCACCCCGGGATGGAACTCAAGCACCACCTCCACAGGCCCCGAATCCCCTTGGACAATCCGCTTGCCACCTAGTTTTTCCTGCAGGGTGGCGATGAGCGCGGCCCCTTCCTCGTTGCCGATATGGCCTGCGGTGAAATCGGCCATCACGTCCCCCGGCGCGTGGACCAGGTTGCACCGGACCGCGAAATCTTCCGGCCCCAGGTTGATCCCCATGGCCCGGGCTTCCAGCGGGGCCCGCCCGGTGTAGTAACGCATCGGGTCGTAACCGAACAGGCTCAGGGTGGCCACGTCGCTCGCGGCCGTCAGGCTGGGCGGCACATTGTCCGCCCAGCCCAGGATCCCGCGCCGGGCAATGCTGTCCATATGGGGGATGCGGGCCGCCTCCAGGGGAGTTTTTCCTCCCAGCGACGCCTGGGCCTCATCCGCCGCCCCATCCGGAATCACAATCACATACTTCATGGCTCATTTTCCTCTTGAATAGGCCGGGTGCCGCTCAGCGGATTCCCAGCTCCTTCAGCAATTCACCGGCGTCGTACACCTTGTCAAGCGCCTCGACAATGGCCCCGGCGTGCACCGCGATATGGCGGGCCTGGGTTTCGGTGTACACGAAATTGCGCACCAGGCCGTGCCGGTTGCGGTCAAAATTCACACCCACCAATTCCCCGGCCCGGTTCAGCACCGGACTTCCCGAATTCCCGCCGATGGTGTCGGCCGTGGAGACAAAATTGAACGGGGTTGCCATATCCAGCCGGCCCTTCCGCTCCAGCCATCGCGCGGGCAGCTTGAAAGGCACCGCGTTGTCATGCTCGGTCGATTTGCCGTACAAGCCCCCGAGCGTGGTGTGGAACGGCAGCAATTTGCCGTCAACCTCGTAGCCCTTCACCACCCCGAAGGCCAGGCGCAAGGTGAAGGTGGCGTCGGGCGCCATGGTCCTTCCCAGGATCCTGAAACGCTCGAGGCCGATGGCGCGCTGGGCCTGGCGCTCCGGTTCCTCCACTTCCTCCTCCAGCCGTTTGCGCAGCGCGCGCGCGTCGGCATCAATCGCCTTGGCCAGCGCGATCATGCTGTCGGTGCTCGATTCGATGGCCTTTTCACCTCCCTGGGCAAGGCGACGGCGCTCCTGCACATCCGCCAGTCGGCACCCGTCCACCAGCTCTTGGGCGCGCCGCTCGGGCGACTTGCCAGCCAGCACCTTCACAACCATCGGGTGGGTGGCCCCGAGTTGCTCCGCAAGGTAAGCAAGGCCGGCGGTCAGCCTGATCTTTTCCAGGGCGGCATGGATGGGCGCTGGTGAGAACAGGGACAATTCCAATGAGGACCTGGCCGATTCCCGGTATTCCCGCAAACGGTCGGTCCCCGGCAGCTTGTCCTCCCGCGCCATTCGCGTCAGGTGACGGGCAATGGTGAACAGGTCGCTGTCCAGGGCCAAACCCCTTTCAATCAGCGCGTATTCCCGGTGAAAAGTTGCCTGTTTGGTGCAGGCTTGACCAATGGCCCGGTAAGGATCCAATCCATCAAAATTCGACTTGGCCCGCAGTTCGGCTTCCCCCCGGCGCTTCCCGTCCATCAGTTCACCATCGCACAAGCCCATGAATTGCCCGGTGAGGGCTTTCCTGCTGTTGGCGATGGAGTGGGAAACCTTGGCTGCAAGTCGGGCCGGTTCGGCTCCCGTGGCAGCGAATTGCGCCAGGCTGTTCTCCATGGCGCGCAGCCAACCCAGCATGAACGGATGCAGGTGGTCGCGCCGCAATTCCAGCCGGTCCATTGTTTCCAGCCGTTGGGTCACCCCCGGATGCCCGGTCACGAATACAAGGTCGTTCTCACGGGGGCCGGCCGGCTGAATTTTCAGGTAATGTTTCGATTCGACGGGTTTGCCGTTTTCGTAAGCCCTGAAAAGACAGATATCCAGGCCATGGCGGGGATATTCAAAATTGTCCACATCGCCGCCGAAACCGGCGACCGCTCCCTCCGGGGCGAAAACCAGTCGCACATCAGTGTATTTCTGGTAGCTGTACAGGTGATGGACAGCCCCCTGGTACAGGGCAACCACATCACTGCGCAGACCGGTTTTATCAAGCGATTCCTTCTCGATCCGGGCGATTTCAGCCCTACGCGCACCGCTTGCCTTGGCGGGATCGGAGATCCCCTTCACCGCCCCCTCCACCCGGTCGGTGACATCCTCAATGCCCATCAGGACGTTGATTTCCAGGTCAGGGCAGGGCTTCTCTTCCGCGCGGGTTCGCGCGTAAAACCCCGTGGTCAGCAAATCATTGCCCGGCGTGCTGAGCTTGGCCAGGGCATCCGCGCCCACATGGTGGTTGGTCAGCAACAACCCGCTGGGAGAAACAAACGAACCCGACCCGCCACTGTTGAGGCGAATGGAGGCCAAACGGGCCTTGTCCAGCCAAGCTTGGGTCAACTCAAAACCATGCCGCTTGGCCAGAAGATCCTTGGGCGGATCATTCAAAAGCCACATGCCCTCATCGGATCGCACAAAACCCCCAAAAATGAAGAAGAAAAGGAAAGCTGGCAAATATAGGGGCTTTACCAAAGATTGCCCCGCCCATTTCCACCCCATGATTCTATCTCCAAATCATGCGTTCATATCCAAGGAATCGACCCGCTTGGGATTCAGGTTTGTTGTACGGCCGTAAACGATTCTTGGCGTTGGGTTTCCCCATGCCAGACCCCGCAGAATGGCCTTGCCACCAAGGGACCTTCCGGGCATTCTCCCGACCATTGCGGGGGTCATCCCCAACCCCCCCGCAAGTTGATCAGGGAGATGAACACGGTGGCGCCCGAGACGGTTCGCTGGATCAAACGCCTCGCGGGCGCCGTTGGCACCTCGCTCCTGATCGCTGTTTTGGGACTGGGACTGTTCCACTTCTACCGCAGTGTGTGGGAAAAGGGCAAAAGGCTGCGTGTCACGGTCCCCGGCAAGCTTTACCGTTCCGGCCAAATGACCGAGGAGGGGTTCGCCGACGCGGTCCGCCGCTACGGCATCAAATCCATCGTCAATGTGCAGCAGGAGTTTCCCGACCCGAAGATCCGCAAGGATTACCTCACCCGGGATTCCATCGGCGAGCAGGAAATGTGCCGCAATCTGGGTGTGAAGTACATCCATGTGAAACCCGACCTGGTTCACCTTTCGGAATATCCGCAAAAAAGACCTGCGGTTCTCGACGAGATGCTGGCGGTCTATGACGATCCTGAAAACTACCCCATGCTGATCCATTGCAAGGCCGGTCTGCACCGAACCGGCCTGCTGGCCGCCCTGTACCGCGTCGAGCACCAGGGCTGGACAACCGCCGAGGCCTACCGCGAGATGAAGGCACAGGGCTTTGGCGACAAGGCCTGCACCGAGGCCAATCTGTATGTGAAGCAGTATCTCCTGGATTACCAGCCCCGCTGGCAGGCGAGCCAGGTCAGCGCCGAGAGCCCCCAGAAACCATGTTCACCCTGATCGACCGCCAGATGTTCTGGAGCTTCGTGAAGTCGTACCTGGTGGTGCTGACCAGCCTGCTGACGCTCTACATCATCGTCGACCTGTTCACGAACCTCGACGACTTTGCCGGCAAGAACAAGCCTGTCCGCGACATCGTCACCGACATCCTCACCTTCTACGGCTACCAGCTCACCCAGATCTTCGATCGCCTCTGCGAGGCGATCGCCCTGCTGGCAAGCATGTTCGCCATCGCCATGATGCAGCGGAGCAACGAGCAGGTGCCCCTCCTTGCGGCGGGCATTTCCACCTGGCGCATCGTCACTCCCATTTTGGCGGGCGCCTTCCTCACACTCAGCCTCACCGTGGTCAATTCCGAATTGATCATCCCGCGGATCGCCGACAAACTGATGTCCACCAAGGAAGACCCCCACGCGGTGAAGGAGGTCCCCGTTCGCGGCTCCTACGAGCCCAACGGCATCCATATTGAGGGGGAAAAGGCGGACCGTCTCACACGGGTGGTCCACAACCTCAGGGTCACCATCCCGGAGTCGGTGGCCGGTACTCTGGTCCACCTCACCGCCAAGCAGGCGCTGTTCCACCCGGATGAACGCTCCGAACGCGGCGGCCGCTGGGAATTGATGCAGACCAACCCGCCCGAAATCGAGGGCTGGGACCGCAAGAACCCCATCCTGGAGCCACTCGACACCGGCCGTTTCCTGCTCCATGTGCGCGAGGTGGACTTCTCCTCCATCACCCGCAATCCCAACTGGTTTTCCTTCGCCTCCACCACGCGGCTCTACCAGGAGATGCAGCGTGCCGATGTCGCCCGCATACCCTCTCTCGCGGTGCTGTTCCATGTCCGCATTGTCCGCCCCATCCTGGGGATGACCCTGGTGCTTTTGGGAGTCTCGGTGATCCTGCAGGACCAGCACCGCAATGTGTTCATCTCGGCAGGCATCTGCCTCATGCTGTGCGGCATGTTTTTCGGCATGGTCTACGGCTGCAAGATGATGGGTGAGGGCGACCTGGTCAGCCCCGCCCTGGCCGCCTGGCTGCCAGTCATCGTTTTCGGCCCCTTCTCGCTGGTGCTGTTCGACGCGGTCCAAACCTGACCAACGCTCAGCTACCGTCCAGCAGGCGCAGTACACCCTCGGCCTTGTGCAGGGTCTCCGCGTGTTCGTCCGCCGGATCGGAATCCGCCACGATCCCCCCGCCCACCGGAAACGCAAGCCACCCACCCTGCCGCGTGATGGTGCGGATGAGGATGTTCGAATCCATGCCCCCGTCCGCCCCGATCCAGAAGAACGATCCGCAGTAGGCCCCCCGCCGGGTCTGCTCCAGCTCGTTGATGATCTCCATGGCCCGTATCTTCGGGGCACCGGTGACCGAACCGCCCGGAAACGCGGCCTGCAGCAGGTCCACCGGGCCCAATTGAGGCCGAAGGGTGCCGCGCACTTCCGACACCATGTGGTGCACGGTGGGAAACGATTCGATCTCGCAGACGGTTGGAACACGGATCGAGCCCGGCACGCAGCTCCGCCCCAGATCATTGCGCAGCAGGTCCACGATCATGATGTTTTCCGCCCGGTCTTTCGGGCTTCGGATCAACTCATCTCGCAGCAGGTCATCCTGTTCCGTTGTCAGCCCCCTAGCCCTCGTCCCCTTGATCGGCCGGGTGGAAACCTGCCCGCCATCCAGCCGCAAAAACCGCTCGGGAGACGCGCTGATCAATTGCCCGTCTCCCCAATCCAGCCAACAGGCGAATGGCACAGGGTTTTTTCCGGCGATGTGGCCCAGTATTTCCAGAGGCGGGCGGTCACGATGCAGCAGACGCTGGGCCAGGTTCACCTGAAAGCAATCCCCGGCGTGGATGTAATCAATCGCGCGCCCCAGCGCGTCCAGATATTCCTCCCGGCTGAAATGGCTGAAGACCCCGCTTCGCCCCGTCACGGGTCGCAGCCGGGCTGGCTCCACCTTGGCCCCGCAATCAAAACCATGGCTCCAGGGCAACGGGTCCGCCTGCAACCGGTCCAGGAAAAACCGAAGCCTCGCTTGGGCTCGCCCTGCCCGGGCTGCCAAATCCCCATCTTCGCCCAACCCGGATGAAATCAACCACTGCAGCCCGGCTTGCCGGTCGGTGGCCAGCACCACATCGTAAAGACCGGCGACCATCTCGGGCGGTTGAAATTCGTCCACCGCCGGTTCAGGCAACCGCTCGAGCCATCTCCCCAGGTCATATCCCAGCATTCCGGCCCAGCCACCCTGATACGGTGGCAACCCGGCAGCGGTTTCCCCGCGGCAACCTGCCACCTCCAGTCGCAACGCCTCCCAGGGATTGCCCCTGTCGCGCCCGTCCTGGTCCAGACACCTCCCGTCCCGGCTGATAAGCCGGCGCACCGGGTCCGCCATCACATAACTGAACCGGCCACGGTCCCCGATGGGCCCATGGCTGAACAGCGAGACCGAATAAGGCAAACGGGCCAATCGGCGCACGGCATCCAAGGGATCCAGCGGCACCGGCATGGCCAGTACCGCGGCCCCACCGGGGGTGATTTCAACGCCTCCAAAAGCGGGCAAGGTCATGATGAAACCACGCCTCCCCGCTCATCCGGCCGGTCTCGATGCGTGTCCTCCGGCCGGGTCAGGAATCCCCAATCCAGGGCCCGGTCTTGCGTGTAGTTCTTGCCAAGGGTCAGGGCCGTGACCGCCTTGGATATCTCATAGCCCAAATAGAGGGCATGCTGGGCATCCAGTTTTTCACGGCTCGCAAGGTCACGCATCAGCGCGAACGGATCGCTCCCCCGCACCCAGGTGCGGTGGTTCATCACATGGATCTCGCCATCTTCCGCCACGATGCGAAAGTTGCTGTCCGTGATGGCCGCCTGCAATTCGGAAAGGTCTCGCTCCGTCCGCCTCGCCACCCGCCGGTCTCGCAGCAAAAGCACAGCCGGATCCAGGTATTTGGCCAGCCGCCGCTCCCCCACCGCCAGTTCCACCACCCGGCGAAGGTGGTCGATTTCCTTCACCGCGCCCCGGCACCAGTTGGCAACCTGGGTGGTCAGCACGCTGGTGACACCCCACTCCCGGGCCAAGGCAAGGAGGGTCAGATGCACCCCGGCGCTGTCCACCTCGGCAAGCTCGGTCACATTGCCTGTCCCCATCATCATCGGCTTTCCGGGATAACAGCGCGCCATTTCCGCGTAGCGCAGCAGGCTCGCCCCAAACCCGTGCCCGACAGGCTCCAAAATCGGATCGATCCGGTGCTTCACCCCGTTCCTTTCCAGGAAATCCACAGTCTCCGCCAATCCCTCCAGCGTTCCGGGCCGGTCGGGGATGGCCACCACCTCGGCTCCCCAATCAATCGACTGCTCCCGGTTCTGGCAGTTGACGCTCAACACCAGCGTCGCCCCGGCGCGGGTCGCCTCCCGAACCTCCCCGGGATCAAACGAATCAATGGAAACCGGAATGCCCAGGCCAACCAGCGCCCGCACCGCGTCCCCCACCCCATTCCAGGAAACCCCGGGGTCGCACCCCAGGTCGATTCGGTCAGCCCCGGCGGAAACCAGCTCTCGGGACTGGGCGACAAGATTCTCCCGGGATAGCCGGGGGGCGTGATTGATCTCGGCGATGATCTCGATGCTGTGGCGCGAAAGGTCCGGGGGCACCTTGGGCCGCTTGAAATGACCGGGCAGGTCCAACAGGTCATTCGGCCCCCGCTCGAACTGGATCCCCGGCAATTGGCCGCTGGCCAACTCTTCCAAGTCACCGGAGCACATACCGGGAATCACCACCCGGCCGACACCCTCGGGAACCTTCAGCCGGGGAGCCATCCAGCGCGTGTGGGCCAGGGCCGCCACGCTGATGGGCAGAACGGCGATTTCAGGCTCGATTCCACCATCATGGGCGAAGCCGTCAAGCACCCTGCGAAGGGCCTTTTCCGCCAGCTTGCCGGTCACAAACAATACGCGCTGCCTACCCATGCTCCCATGGTAACAACCGCATGGTTGAAAACGGTTTAGGGCTTATGGGGATGGTTCCAAAACCGGAGGCCCAACCAGCCGGACGAATCCTTTCCAACCACTCCGGGTCCGGGTATGCTCAAGGTCTCGCCGTGGCGGGGTGGCATCCCCCCAGAATCACAATTCGGCAGGTGTGGATTGAAATTGGAGACCGCCCATGGTCAGCCTGGCCTCGTTTGTCGCTTGCCTTGCTTTGGCCCAACCCCCGCTGGTTGCTCCCAGCGAGGCGCTCAGCCCCGCTGAGGAAGCCGCCGGTTTCCAGCTTCCCAAAGGCCTGAAGGCAACCTTGGTGGCCTCCGACCCTGCCATCTACAAGCCGATGAACATCGCCTTTGATGACAGGGGCCGTTTGTGGGTCACCGACACCCTCGAATACCCCTACCCCGCCGCCGAGGGAAAAAAGCCGCGCGACACTGTCAAAATCCTCGAGGATTTCGATCCCGCCACAGGCAAGGCCCGCAAGGTCACCGTGTTCGCCGACGGCCTGAATATCCCCATCGGCCTGCTCCCGCTGCCCTCCGGAAAAACCACCAGGGCACTGGTTTTTGACATTGGCCACCTGCGCCTTCTGGAGGATACCGACAACGACGGCAAGGCTGACAAATCCACGGTCATCCTGTCCGGTTACGGCTTCCGCGACACCCACGGGATGACCAACGCCTTCACTTGGGGCTTCGATGGAACCATCCACGCCACCCACGGATTCGCCAACGAGAGCCAGGTGAAGAATGAACAGGGCAAGACCATCGGCATGCAAAGCGGCCACACCTATCGCTTCAACGCCGATGGCACCGGCCTCGAGGTCTGGACCCGGGGCCAGGTGAATCCTTTCGGCATGGCGATGGATGATTTCGGCCACATCTTCACCGCCGATTGCCACTCCAAGCCGGTCTACAACATCATCCGGGGCGCAAGTTACCCCAGCTTCGGTAAACCGCACGACGGACTTGGCTTCGGTCCCGAGATGTGCCCGCACGACCACGGCTCGACCGGCATCGCTGGCTGCTGCTGGCTTCCCGAGGGGCTCTGGCCCGGTTTCAAGGAAACCATCCTCCTGGGTAATGTGGTCACCAGCCGTGTCAATCGCGACGATGTCGCCTGGACCGGGGCATCCCCCAAGGCGGTGGAACAACCCGATCTGGTTGTTTCCAAAGACCTTTGGTTCCGCCCGGTGGACATCAAGCTGGGCCCGGATGGCGCGGTCTACATAGCGGACTTTTACAACAAGATCATCGGCCACTACGAGGTGCCCCTCACCCATCCCGGGCGCGACCGCCACCGCGGCCGTATCTGGCGCATCGCCCCGGAAAACCTCGCCGCGGTGCTTCCAGATCTGGGCCCTGATGCCAAGGTGGAAACCCTGGTGAAGGCGCTTCAAACCAACAACCCG
>JAFMJU010000099.1 GCA_017853285.1 Gemmataceae bacterium | reverse complement strand
GGCCACGCTGCTTCAGGTCCCGGATCAGCGCGGCGGCGGGCTGGTCGGTCCGTTCACAGGCTGCCTTCAGGTCGGCGGCGATGTTTGTGTGCGTGTCCCATATGTGGGAATTGATGTAAAGCTGGACGAACCGAACGCCCCGCTCGACCAGGCGACGGGCGATCAGGCAGCGGCGACCGTAGGAATCGGTCGGCTCGCGGCCGATGCCGTACATTTCACGAACGCCTTCGGGCTCTTTGTAAATATCCAGGGCGTCTGTCGCAGCCAGTTGCATCCGCGCCGCCAGCTCGTAGCTGGCAATGCGGGCGGCCAGCGCCGGCTGATGCGGGCGCTCCTCCCTGTGCAAGGCATCAAGACCCGCGCGCAGTATAGATTCCCGCAGGGCGATCGCGGCGGGCTGTTCGGTTTCCGGCTTCAGGTTCAGCACGGGTGAGCCCGTCGGTCGGAACCTGGTTCCCTGGAACTGGGGCGGCAGGAAGCCCGCCTGCCAGTTCTCAACGCCGTTGACAGGCAAACCCTTGGGATCATCGAGCACCACATAGGCCGGCAGGTTTTGGTTCTCGCTGCCCAGCCCATAGGTCACCCATGATCCCAGCGTCGGCCGGCCCGGTGTCAGTTTGCCCGACTGGATCATGTAGACCGCCGGCTCGTGGGTGATGCTGGTGGTGTGCATGGACCGGATGAAGGTGAGCTCATCCACCACCCCGGCCAGGGCCGGCATCGCATCGGAAACAGGGGCGCCGCATCGCCCGTGCCGCCTGAACCTGAACGGGCTGCGCATGATCGACCCGGCGGCGCTGATGAACTCGATCTCGCCGGCGAGCTTGTCGGCGTAACTTTTGCCATGCAGACGGTCCAGTTCGGGCTTGGGGTCGAACAGGTCCATCTGGGACGGGCCACCATTCTGGAACAGGTGGATGACCGCCTTGGCCCGCGCGGGAAAATGCGGCTTGCGGGCCAGCAGGTCCGTGTGCACGGTGGAATCGACCGGCGCATCGGCACGCAACAGCGAGGCCAGTGCTGCACCCAGGACTCCCGATGAGACTGTATGGAACAGGTCGCGCCGCGTTGGCAGGCAAGGCCCGGAGCTTCCTTCGGAACGCAGCATGACTTGCCTCAATCGATGTGCAAAAAGGCGGCTGAGTTCAGGATCGCATGGCTGACCGCCGTCAGGGCCTTCAACCTGCTGGCAGCCGGATCGGACCTCGGTTGCCCGGCCGTACCGGCCCAGGCATCCCTCAGGTCCAGGAGCGCCTGGACCGTCAGTTGCCGCTCCTGGACCGTTGGATGGCGACCGAGCGACCGCAGGTACAATGCCTCCACCTGGTCAGCCGGCTGTTCTCCGGCATCTGCCTCCACCCGTTTGGCCAAGTCGGCGGCAAGTTGGGCGACCATGCCGTTGTTCAGTAGGTGAAGGGCCTGCGTTGCCACGGTGGAATCGCGCCGCTCGACACAATTGGGATTCATCTGGGGGAAATCAAACAGTTCAGCGTGGCTGGCGGGCTGCTTGCGGGTCTGTTGCGCATAGATCAGTCGACGCCAGCCGCGGGCGTTGCCGCCTGGAGTCACCAATCCGTCGGCCCGCGCCTTCACCGGGTCGGCCGGCCCCCCCGGGGTTTCATCCAGCTTGCCGGCGACCAAAAGCATCGCATCGTACAAGGCTTCGGCATCCAGTCGGGCCAGCCTGGCCCGTGAATGGAGCGCATTGGCGGGATCTTTTTCCATGGCAACGGGTGTGACTTTGGAAGATTGCCGGTAGGTGGCGCTGGTCAGGATGAGGCGATGGAGCCTTTTGATTTTCCAGGGGCCCTCACCCGGGTCGGCAGGGTTGGCAAACTCTGTGGCCAGCCAGTCGAGCAGGTCCGGGTGGGTTGGCTCCGCACCGGTTTTTCCGAAATTCGCCAAGGTGGTCACGATACCCGTGCCGAAGTGATGCTTCCACACCCGGTTGACCATGACCCGGGCCGTGAGCGGATGATCCAGGCGCGTGAGCCACCTCGCGAACGCCAGCCGCCTGCCGGTCTGCCTGGCCCCAGGCCAAGGCGGTTGCGCGATGAAGGGGGTCTTGCCATCGGTCAGCACCGAGGGCACGCCAGGCCCCACCAGCAGGGTCGGCTGCGCGGGGTCACCCCGGCGGTAGAGGTAGGTGGGCGAAGGTTCCCCCCGGTCCCACAGGGCCTGGATAGCGGGTTCGGGCCCGTCCTTTTTCGCCTCCCACGCCCTGCGTTCAGCGGCCGAAACACACCGCAGGAGTCTAGGCGGTGCAACATCGACGCTTTCGGGACCGATGCCGGGGCGAATTTCGGGTTTCAGCCAGTCGTACTCGTCGAGAGCGCCACGGAACACTGCAAGGAGGCGGAAATAATCACGCTGTGGAATGGGATCGAACTTGTGCGTGTGACACCTGGCGCACTGAATCGTGAGGCCAAGGACCGCCGAGCCGAGAACCTGCATCTGGTCGGCCATCACCTCCAGGCGGTCTGGCAAGAAGCCCGTGATGTTGGCCCAGGTGGCATCGGGTGTCATGCGCAGGAATCCGGTCGCAACCAGGTTGTCATACAACTCAGGGGTGATCTCGCCGGCACGCTCGTAATCAGCCAACTCATCTCCAGCCAACTGTTCAAGCAGGAAACGGTCATACGGCTTGTCTGAGTTGAAACTGCGGATCACATAGTCCCTGTAACGCCAGGCGTGGGGGCGTGGCAGATCCTGCTCGCGCTTGCCCTCCGAATCGGCGTAACCGGCGACATCGAGCCAGTACCGACCCCAGCGTTCCCCATATCGAGGGGATGCGAGCAACCGGTCGATCAGGTTCTCGTAAGCCCGGGAAGAACGGTCCGCGAGGAAGGCCTTCACCTCCGCCGGGGTGGGTGGCAGGCCGGTCAGGTCGAAGGTGGCTCGGCGCAACAGGGTGAGCCGGTCCGCCTCAGGGGAGAAAGCCATCCCTTTGGCTTCCAGCTTCTGGAGGATGAACGCATCCACGGGATTGCGGACTTTGGCAGCGTTTTGGACCGCCGGGACAGGGGGCTGCCGGGGAGGGCGAAACGACCAGAATTCACGATCCTTGTCTGTAACCAGGGGGTCTGGAAAAGTGGTGGCAACATCGGGCCACACCTCAACCGTTTTGGCACCCTCGCCGATCCAGCGGCGGAGTTTGGCGAGGTCGGCAGGATCGACCGGCTTCACGCAGGCATCCACCAGTTTGGCCGCGGGCGGCATCTGACCTTGGGTGATCCTCTGGATGACGCGACTTTCATCGGGCTTTCCGGGAATCAACGCCGGACCGGACTTGCCACCGCGCAAGGCCAAGGCGGGGGTTCGCAGGTCCAGCCCTGCCTCTTGTCGGTGACGGCCATGGCAAGGGGCACAGTGGCGCAGGAAAATCGGGATCACATCGTGCTGTGTGAGCGGGTTTTCCTGCATGCTTGCAGGGAGCTTGGCCCCCTCGGTAATCCAACGCCGCAGCAGATTCTTTTCCGCATCCGAAAGGGGATCTTTGCCGCCTGGTGGCATTTCCCCTTGGCGCACCCGTTCGTGCAGGGAGCTTTTTTCCGGCTTGCCAGGTATCAGAACCGACCCACCCTCTCCGCCCTTCAGCAGCCCGGCTGTTGTGAGCAGGTTCAGGCCGGCCTTGCGGTTGGTATCGCCATGGCATCGCCCACATTTTGCCGCGAGCAGCGGCTGGATTTGACGACCGTAATCGACTGGCGGGTCACTTTCCGCCCTGCAATGACCCCAGCTACCCAGCAGGGCACCGAGGCAAATCAGGCTACGGGTAGGGTGCATGGGCTCTGGTGGCCGGAGGGAAACTACGGAGTAAGCCCAGCATATTCCGAGCTGGAATCTGCCTCAAGTTCACCAAGGTCGGAGCCATCTGGCCAGCCGGATAAAGGCTATCGCGGGTGCAAAAACTCAACCGTTGTCAAGCTTCGCCTGGAATATGGTTTCGAGCAGACCAATGACCAAGAATCCCAGTTAAAACCAGGCATATTCCCGGTGTTCGCAGGAAGATTAGGCCCGGCCCGCCACGGCCACACTATCCCAAATCGGCGGTATCCAGCGTGCCGGCGGCGAGTTGCTCGCGGAACATGGTCAGGGTTTTGCGCAGGCCCTCCTCGAGGGGCGTGGGAGGCAGGGGGCCATAGTGTGCCTGCAGCAAAGAATCGTCCAGGTCGGGGGCTATGGGCAGTTGGCTCTCCCCCACCGAGATCAGGTCGCGGGCGGCGGGCTCCACGGCGCACAGGGCACGGTGGAACTCGCGGATATCCACCACCGCGCCGCGCAGGTTGTAAGCCTCAGGCCCCTTGTAGGCTCCCGTGAGACACTGGACAAAAGCGCGGGCGATATCGCCCACAAACTGCAAATCCTGCACGCCGCCGTAGCTGATCCTGTAGGGCCGGCCCAAGGCCAGGCATTTCACCGCGCGGGTTGGCTCGCTGGTCATGCCGACATCGCGGCCCGGCCCGTAGACGGTCCAGGGACGCAGCGCCACGGTTTCGAGACCATGCTCTAAACCGTAGACCCGGGCATTGCCCTCGTTGCAGATCTTGAACCAACCGTAATGGGTGCCGGGGCGCAGCGGCACCTGATCGGCCAGCGGGCCCGGCGGATACATCGCGGGGGGACCGAAAACCGCCGCGCTGGAAGCAAGCACGACGCGGGGCCGGGGAGCCGCCAATTGACGGGCGGCCTCCAGCACGGCCAGCGTGCCCAGCACATTGACCCGGGCTCCCTCGAGCGGTTTGGCCCGACACGTGGGCACCTGCAGTCCGGCCAGATGGATGATGCCACCAATGGAATGTTCCCGGCAGGCGGCCAGGACGCGGTCGCAATCGGCCACATCGCCTTGGGCGAAGGGAAGCGCGGCGATCTCCTGACTGCCGAGCACCATCTCCAGGCGACGGGGATTGCTCGCCAGGTCGAACAGGACCGGCTGATGGCCGCGGTCGAGCAAGTCCCGGGCGATCCATGCCCCCAAAAAACCGTAACCGCCAGTGACCAGTACGCGCACGGATCAGGCCTCCGTGGTGGGTGTGGTTGGGGCTTCCTGGCCGTCGGCCCCGTCGGCGGGCGGCTCGGGGTCGCGTTCCACCACGGCCACGCTCACCACCTGGTCCTCGGACCTGAGGTTGATCAAACGCACCCCCTTGGTGTTGCGGCCGCACTGGCGGATCTGGTCGGCCGGGGTGCGGTTGACCATGCCGTTCTTCGTCACCAGGATCACATCCTGACCGCCGCGCACCGCCGCCACGGCGATGACGGGGCCATTGCGCCCCTCGGTCTTGATGTCACGCACGCCCTTGCCGCCGCGGCGTTGCAGGCGGTAGCGCATGGCGGAAGCAGGGGCCGATTCCTCGCCATCCTCGGACTCCGCGGGGACCGTTGTCTCCTCGGCCTCCTCGGTGTCGCCGCCTTCCGCCTCGCCACCCGCCGAATTCGGCCCGAAGGGGGTCCGCTTGCCGTAGCCGTTCTGGCAGACGGTGAGCAATTGCCCTTCCGGCTCGGTGACCACCAGTCCGATGACCTCGTCGTCGGGCATCAGCTTGATGCCGCGCACGCCGGTGGAGTTGCGCCCCACATCGCGGGCGTCGGCCTCGCTAAACCGCAGGGTCATGCCGCCGCGGGTGGCCAGCATCACCTCGTCGCCCTCCTTGACCAGCACCACGCCGATGAGGGCGTCGTCCTCGCGCAGGTTGACGGCGATGATGCCGTTGGCCCGGGGGCGGCTGTACTCCTCCAGCGGGGTCTTCTTCACCACACCGTTCTTGGTGGCGATGATCAGGCTGCGGTCCTGCAGGGCCGCGAAATCGCGCACCGCGAACAGCGACTCGATCTTCTCGCCCTCGCGCAGCGACAGCACATTGGCGATCGACCTGCCCTGGGAGGTGCGCGATCCCTCGGGGATGTCGTACACCTTGAGCCAGTAGACCTGCCCGCGGTTGGTGAAGCAGAGCAGGTAGGCGTGGGTGCTGGCGGAGAAGAACTGCTCGATGAAGTCCTCCTCGCGCGTCGTGCCCCCCGACACGCCGCGCCCGCCGCGGTTCTGCGCGCGGAAGGTGTCAAGCGGCATGCGCTTGATGTAGCCCTGATGGCTGAGGGTCACGGCCATCTGGGCTTCCTCGATCAGGTCCTCGCGGTTGAAGCGGGCCTCCTCGCCCGTGATCTCGGTGCGGCGCTTGTCGGCGTGGCGGTCGCGGAGGTTGACCAGGTCCTCGCGCACCAGGGCCAGGATGTTCCGGTTGTCGGACAGCAGCGTCTCGTAGGTATTGATGTCGCCACGCAGCCCCTGGAACTCGCGCAGGATCTCGTCGCGCTCGAGCGCGGCCAACTGGCCCAGTTGCAGCCGCACCACCGCGTCGGCCTGGGCCTCGGTCATGCGGTATTCGGGCAGCTCGCCCAGTTCGCGCTGCAGCGCCTGGAACCCCTCATCGCCCAGGGCGCGCCCCAGGACCGCCGCCGAGACGGACATGCTGGTCAGGCGGGCCTTCGCCTCCTGCCGGCTGGGGGATGAGCGGCAGATCGCGATCACCTCGTCCAGCGAGCTGATGGCGATGAGCTGGCCCTCCAGGATGTGGCAGCGCTCCTTCGCCTTGCGCAGCAGGTACTGCGTGCGCCGGCTGATCACCTCCACACGGTGCTTGAGGAAGCACTCGATCAGCTCCTTGATGGTCATCAGCCGGGGGCGGCCGTCCACCAATGCCAGCAGGATGATGGACGCGGTGCGCTCCAGCGGCGAGTACTGGTAGAGCTGATTCAGGATGAAGTGGGGATCGGCGTCGCGCTTGACATCGATGACCAGGCGCACCGGCTCGCCGGTGCGCTGGCTCGACTCGTCGCGGATGGCCGAGATACCCTTGATGCGCTCGTTCTTGACCAGCTCGCCGATGTTCTCGGCCAGCCGGTTGCGGGTCTGCTGGTAGGGAACCTCGGTGATGATGACCTGCTGCTGACGGCCCTCCTGGTGCACATAGGCGCGGGCCCGCAGGGTCACGCGGCCGCGGCCGGTGGTGTAGCCCTCGAGGATGCCCTGACGGCCGCAGATCACGCCGCCGGTGGGAAAATCAGGGCCGGGCAGAACCTCCATCAGGCGCGGGATGCTGGCCGACGGCTCATCAATCAGCAGGATGGCCGCGTCGCACACCTCGCCCAGGTTGTGCGGCGGGATCTCGGTGGCCATGCCGACGGCGATACCGTCCGACCCGTTGACCAGCAGGTTGGGGAAGCGCGAGGGCAGCACCAGCGGTTCGCGATACTTACCATCGTAATTGTCGATAAAGTCGACCGTCTCGCTCTCGAGATCCTCGAGCATCAGGGCCGAAATGGGAGTGAGCTTGGCTTCGGTGTAGCGCATGGCCGCCGGCGGCAGGCCGGCGATGGAGCCGAAGTTGCCCTGGCTGTGCACCAGGCGATGGCGCATGTTCCAGTCTTGGGCCATGCGCACCAGGGTGGGGTAGATCACCTGCTCGCCGTGCGGGTGGTAGCGCTTCATCGTCTCGCCGACGATACCGGCGCATTTGCTGGTGGCGCTGGCCGGCCCCAGATTGAGGTCGTTCATCGCCACCAGGATGCGCCGCTGCGACGGCTTGAGGCCGTCGCGCACATCGGGAAGGGCGCGGCTGACGATGACGCTCATCGCGTAGGTCAGGTAACTGTCACGGAGCTCGTCGGCGATGTCCAGGGGCTGGGGAACCAGCGGTTCGCCGGGGCCGCCGGCGGGGGGATTTGTGTCGGCCAAGGGATCGATCCTCGCTCTCGGTCAGCGCCGGCGGACAGGTCCGGTGACGCGGGGGCCAAAACGGAGGCCGAACGCCTTGGCGGCAGACCCCCCGGCCCCAATTGGTGCCATTCGATTATTCTACGGAAAAATCACGGCCCGGCCCGCTTTTTGGCGGGTTTTTTCGGGGGGTTTTTTCGCGTGTTTTCCCGGGGAAAAACGGGGGTTTTGAAAGCTTGCCAGCCGATCCGGCTCAATCCGGGCCGGGACCGCTTGCCGGCAGGCGGAAAATCCGCCGGGAATTCCCTTCGAGCAGCTGGCCGGCGACGGCCACCGCCTCCTCTTCCGACAGGGCCCCGGGGGCCACGAAATCATGGGCCAAAATACGGCTCAGGATGCCCCGGAACATGGAGCATTTGGGCAGGATGAACTCAAGCTTGTAGGCGTCGGAATAATAGCCGATCAGCTTCACCGCCGGGACGGCGTTCAGACGGTCCCTGAGATCTCGCTCGATGATCGAAGGAACATTGGCGTACCACCAATGCCCGTGGGCGATGACGTTCGGGAAGATCCAGGCGTGGCTGGCCAGTTCCTGGTTTTGCGCGCCGTCCAGCACGGAAACCGGGAAGGTGACCGTGGGGAAAGTGTTGAAAAGCGCCGCGTACTGCACCAGGCTGGTACGCCGGTCGAACAGGTCCTGCCCCTGGTGCACGCCACCCCCATAGACCCGCCGGTTCACGCCGATCATCAGGTCGAATGGCAGGTGGTGATCGCGGCAGTGCTCCGCCAAGATCCAGAAAACCCCGCGCGCCAGGTCGGGGCAACCGGGCTGCGGGTTGGCCAGGGCGCGGTCGAGGTCGGCATCGGACACCGGCGTGGGAGTGAAGGCCGGGGGCAGTGAGATGGCGCAGGCCCGGGCACCTTTCACCTTGAAGTGGATGAAGAGCTTGTCGATGGCCTGGCGCAGGTTGCCGGCGCTGGAGGGGGCCAATCCCGTGGCCTTCTCGAGTCGCTGGCGCACGGCGGGATCATGCAGGTGGAAGACCAGGTCATCGGTGCGCAGGCACGGGATGTAGCGGGTGGTGTCGAACCCCTCGAGCGGATCGTCGAAGTCGTTGGTCAAAAAGACACATGCCAGATTGGTTTTTCGCCAAACGGTTTTCTCCCAATCGGGGCGGGCAAAGGCGGCGCGGGCCTGGTGCCACAGCTCCTCGGCGTGGCGCTCATCCGGATGCCCGCCCTGGAAACCCAGGAATTCCCGGCAAATATGCGTGAACCAGCGGTACTGGGCGGTGTTTTTCAGCTTGGGCAAATGGCCGAGGATCTCGCGGCAACGGGCGGAGGGATCGTGGCTTTTGGCCAGGCAATCCTTGGGCATGCCGCATGAATGGGCCAGTTCGGTGTAGTAGTGGTAGCCCAGGATATCGTCCAGTGTGCGCGAGACCGGGTCGGGCCCCGGCACATGCGAGTGTGAATCCACCAGTGGGATCTTCGCCAGTTCGGCGTCGAGGCGTCGGGTGAGGTTGGCGAGGTCGAAGGGCATGGGAGGGGAAATCCAGGAAGGGTGAAAGGTAGGGCTTTCCGAGGAGGAAATTTGATGCCCTTATCGTTGAACAAGCCTCATCTCACATAGGGCCGGACAATGGAAAGGCCGTCCACAACCCGAAATGTTTCTGATTGAAGGTGTGCAGGGGGGTTCCCACGCCGATAGCTGTTGCTCTGAAAAGGCCTCAAAAACCTGAGGGAGTTTTCCTCCCGGACCCGATTTTGGGCGCAATGGATAATTTCCATGGCCACCAAACCGGGTATCGCTGGAATCTCCGGCAGCATGCGGAACCAATCGAGGGCCTGGGGAACGCCTCGTTGGATATCGATAAGAATATCTTTATCCAAAAGCGTCATGGATTAAGGGCCGTTCTGAATTGGCTTTGCCGACGTAAATCCCTGTAGCAGGCCTCTGTGTCCAGAATGTCGGCCCTGGACCCCATCAATCCAAGGTTTATCCAGTAATCCACCATTTCAGCCCCGGATTTTGGCTTTTTAATCGCCGTCAACCCGCTCTCCGATAATTGCAAGGCAAACTGGGGCATTGGAATTCCCAACTTTGCAGCTTGGGCGTGTAATTCCATTTCCAAGGCATCAGGAATGGCTAGGATCGTACTCATTTTTTCCTTCCTCTTCCCTTATCTGAACCTGATCCAAATGCCATTTATGTTTCTGATATCAAACCCAAATGGTTTTTCGCTGTCCAAATCAAGGTTAATGAAATGAAAAATTTACAGTTCTAGAGATTACCCATTACGTCCTTTCGAGTCCGACCCGTGTAATTATTACCGATTGGAAAAAGTACCAATCAGAAATCGACCGGACAATCTAGGGGCAGGAACATTTTAAAAGTCACAAGCTATTAATATAAAATAACTTATGGCATTATTCTGCCCGAGTCCCCTAATTGGCACACCACATGCTGTAGATTAATCTGTACCCGACGACCTTCCGGTGCTTCTTCCCCCCGAGGAACCCGGAGCTCCCCCCG
>JAFMJU010000098.1 GCA_017853285.1 Gemmataceae bacterium | reverse complement strand
GGGCGCAAAAACTCTCGGAAAAGGTCCTGGGCGGTGGCCGCCTTGCCCATGGCGGTAAGCGATGCCGCGACAGCCGGGGTAGTGGCCAAGAAATCACGACGCGTTGATGGCATGGTGCCGGCAAACCTCAAAGGGCAGAAGGCGATTGGTTTCGAATCTTAAACAACCAAAGGGTTTGGTGAATGCCGGATTTGGCAATCAAAGCGCCCGGCCTAGGCTTCGCATCTTTCCCATATTCTCGGTTGCGCCAAAGAACGGAACTTTGCATGGCCCTTGGCGGTTCATTGCGACACTCCGGGTTGCGTTGCCTAGGTGGGCTGGCGAAAATGCTTGGGTAGAGTGTTGGGCTCAACTCTCTTGCCATCCCGGTCTGTCCGGATGGGGAGGATTGTGGCCGTGCGGCCGTGCCGGGGGAAGGATAATGCGCTTGCGCCAGAACGGATGGGTGGCCTCGTTGGTGGCCTTGGTGGCTGGGGTGGCCTTTTGGCTGCCGGCCCGTGCCGAGGAAGTGGAACAGGCCCCGGCCACCGGGCGAACCCTGGTTCTGGTGGCGGGTGCCGGGACCTTCAAGGACCCGGCGATCAAGCCGCGTCCGGGTGCCGAGAAGGACGCCAAGGCCCTGTATGACCTCTTGGCCGATGGCAAGCATCTGAAACTGGCCCCCGGGGATGCCAAGCTGTTGGTGGGCGCCGAACAGGCCACCCGTGCGGCATTTTTGGATGGTCTGAACTGGCTGGCCAAGGAGGCCAAGCCTGGTGACACCGTGATCGTGGGTCTGTTCGCCCAGGGTGGGCCCCAGACGGATGGCGGTGATCGCCGTTGCTACTTCCTGGCGGACAGCCAGTTCGCCACCCGGGACCGGAGCGCCGTGGGCGAGTCTGAAATCGCTGACGCCTTGAAGAACCTCAAGAGCCAGCGGGTTGCCACTTTCCTGGATGTGAATTTCAAGGGATACACGGCGCCCGGCAAGGGGATCGCCGAGCCGACGCTGGGGCAGACGCCCTACCGGGAGTTCCTGGGTGACGATGGCACCGAGGAGCACGCGCCTTTGACCGGGCATGTGGTGTTTTTGGCCACCAACGGCCTGCAGCCATCGCTGACCCTTCCGGGTGGCGAGGGGATCTTCACGAAGGTGGTGACCGAGGGGCTGGCCGGCAAGGCGGACACCGAGGGCGGAGAACCCGACGGCCGTGTGACGGTGGATGAACTGACCGAGTATATCGACAAGCAATTGCCGGAGATGGCCCGGCAGGTGGGCAAGACCAAGGAAGAGAAGCAGCAGTTTCCCTTCGTGCTGGGTGGCAGGGCCAACCACTACAAGCTGACCCGGAATCCGGAGGCGGCCGAGAAGTCGGCGGCGGAATCGGCGGCTTTCGAGGCGCTGGTGAAGGATGGCAAGATTCCGGACCGGTTCGCCGATGAGGGCCGCAACCTGCTGGCCGCCATGCCCAAGCTGGAAGTCCAGCGCTCGTTGCGCAAGCAGTACCAGGCGCTGGCCAAGGGGGGCGACCTGGCCGCCTTCGAGGCCAAGCGGGGCGAGTTGCTGGAAAGCGCGAAGCTGTCTCCCGAGGCGGCGAACGACTTCGCCAAGACCGTGAAGAAGGCGATCGACCTGCTGCAGCGCGAGTATGTGAAGGAGATCAAGCCCGGCAAGATGGCGGCATGGGCCATCCAGGGCCTGTTCCGCCGGGTGGAGGAGAAGGTTCCCGCGGATATCGCCAGCCAACTGGAGAAGCCGGAGTCGCTCAACGGCGAGGCGATCATGAAGCTGCTGACCGACGCGCGGCTGAAACTGGGCCGGCGCGAGGACCTGGACAAGGGCAAGGATGTCGATGTCACGCTGCAGCGCATGATGGTCAACATGGACCCCTACACCACCTACATCGACGCGGAGACCAAGGCGACGCTCGACAAGGAGATCCAGGGGAACTTCACGGGCATCGGCGTGCAGATCCGCAAGGACAGCGTCACCGACATGCTGCTTGTTGTCACGCCGATCAAGGACAGCCCGGCCTTCAAGGCGGGGGTGCAGGCGGGTGACATCATCACCAAGATCATCCTGGATGTGGACAACAAGGGGAACAAGCTCGACAAGCCCGAGGTGATCTCCACCAAGGGGCTGGCCACCAACGACGCGGTGAAGAAGATCCTGGGCAAACCCGGCACGCCGGTGACCATCTTCATCCAGCGCGAGGGGGAGCCGAAGGAGCGGGAGATCAAGCTGGTCCGCAACCGGATCGAGGTGGAGAGCGTGCTGGGTTACAGCCGCAAGCCGGACGCCACCTGGAACTGGTTCGTGGACCCCAAGAGCAAGATCGGCTACATCCGCCTGACCAGTTTCGCCCGCAACTCGGCCCGCGACATGGCCCGGGCGCTGGACGAGATGCGCAAGCAGGGGATGAAGGGGCTGGTGTTCGACCTGCGCTTCAATCCCGGCGGCCTGCTGGACAGCGCGGTGCTGATCTCGGACATGTTCATCGATGACGGCCTGATTGTCAGCATCCGTCCGCGCGGGCGGCAGGAGACCCAGTTCTCGGGCTCCGCCGAGAACAGCCTGAGCGATTTCCCGATGGTGGTGATGGTCAACGGCGGCAGCGCCTCGGGCAGCGAGATCGTCTCGGCGGCCCTGCAGGACCACCACCGCGCCTGGGTGATCGGCGAGCGCAGCTTCGGCAAGGGCAGCGTGCAGAACATCCGGGAGTTCGGGGACGGGGAGATCAAGCTGACCACCGCCACCTTCTGGCGGCCCAGCGGGAAGAACCTGAACAAGTCGAGCACCGGGGGCAAGGATGAGGACACCTGGGGCGTGAAGCCCGACCAGGAGGTGAAGCTGACCCGCAAGGAGCGCGACGACCTGTTCGAGGCGCTGCGCGACTCGGAGGTGATCGCCGGGCCGGGCGGGAAGAAAAAGACTGACGAGGAAAAGGCGCCCTTCGTGGACACGCAACTCCAGTCCGCGCTGGGCTATCTGCGCGGCCAGTTGCGTGCCAGCCAGCGCTGACCGATGAACGGCCGTTTGTCAAACGGCATTCGGGTTGGAAAACCGTGACGGTCAGGTAAACAGTTCCAGACCTGACGACCTTAGGCCCCGCCAAATCGGCGGGGCTTTTGTTTTTTGCTCAAGTTTGTTTGCCAGTTGGCCGGGAGGGGGGAAGTGTTATGCGGGTCCGATTGTAGTTGTGGCGCCCGTTGCGCCGCGTGTCGCCGGGAAATTTCGCACCATGGCAAGTTTTTCCCTCAAGTTACCGGCTCAGGCGGCCGTAGTCGCCGCCTCGAGCCTCACCCTGACAGGGTGCATGAGCATGGGCGGCAATTCTTCCGCCCACGCGCCCTCGCCTGTCAGCAACCCCTGCGGAACGACCACCTGCTCCGCGCCTGAGCCCGCCCCCAAGAAGGGGCTTCTGGGGCTTTGCAGCCATGACAAGAACCGGGAGGGCCTGTTGGCCCGGCTGACCGGTCACAACAAGGAACAGCACAATAATTCCCCGGTGCCCCTGGCCCCTGGCGAGTTCATCGTGTCGTACAACCAAGGCCCGCCGCCGATGTACGCGGCGCCGGCCTGCCCTCCCCCGGTCTGCTCGACGCCAGTGAGCGCGTGCCCGCCGGAGGCTTGCTACTCCAGCGGCGGGTTGATGCCCTCGGTTTCGAGCATCATGCCGGCGCCCAGCGCGCCGTGCGCGTCGCCTCCGAGCAGCACCACGGTGGTGCCCAACGCGGTGCTGCCGCCCGCCCCGGTGACCGGCCAGCCTCCGCTGGCACCCTCGACTGTGGCACCCCCCTCGGGGACGCCGCAGGCGCAGCCGCAACCGGCGCCCGGCACCACCACCTCGAAGAGTTTTCTCCGCTGATTGAGAACCAGGGACAAGCCGGCAGGTTTCCCTCGAGGCCTGCCGGCGGAAGCCGCCCCGGACCGCGCTCCACCGCGCGGTCCGGGGTTTCTCTTTGGCGGATCTGATTTTGGCTTATTTGAACAGGTCCCTGGCCCTGGTCCGCACGGCGGGATCGGTGGATTCGAGCAGCGCCATGCGGTGTGCGTCGGTGACTTTTTGGGTCGGCACTTTTTTGGCGGCGATCGCATCCAGCAAGGCGATGGATCTGGCCGGGGTGCGGACCAGGCCGCCAAGGGCCATGCCCAGGTTTTCCTCGTTCAGCCGGGGGAGGGCCTCGAGCAGCAGGGTGGAGACCTGGGTGTCATCGTCGGATGAAATGTCGCCCAGTCCGCTCACGGCGCCCATCACCAGTTCGTCATCGGTTCCGGGCTTCAGGTAACGGGTCAGGGTTTCCAGCGCCTTGGTCCGGTCCCCGCTGAGGGCGACCATGCGCAGGGCATCGTACCGGGTGCCGGTGTTGATCTTGGGATTGTCGGCCATCGCGAAGGAGAGCGCGATGGCGCGGTCCCAGCGCTTGCGCAGGTCGGGTTCCCTGGCAAGCAGCGCGCCGTATTCCTTGTGGGGCCAGCGGCCGGCCAGCGTGGAGCCGTTGATGAGGCCGCCACCCACCACCACGGCCTGCCAGTCGCGCATGTCGGCCTCGAGGGTGGGGAGCGATACGCGCAAGATGGCCTTCAGCGTGGCGGGATCACCCTTCTTGCCCTGGGCGATGGCGACGCGCCAGATCAGGGGGATCGCCTTGTACTCTTCCTTGCCTTCGGCCAGGCCGTTGGTCATGTCTTGCAGCATGTCGGCGGCCCAGTCGGAACGCTGCTCGAGGAGTTTCTGGATCAGGGCCTTGTCGCCGGTGCCGTTTTCCATGGCCCGGACCAGTTCGCCGGGGGATTGCGGCACATCGGTCTGGCCCTTGGCCACCAGCACTGGCGGGGTGCCGGCAGTGGTGAGGTAGACAGTCCGCAAATCGAGCAGGGCGTTGGTGGGTGCGCCTTCCGGGCGCACGGTGAGGGTGGATTCGCCGGCGGGGATTTTGAGGCTGGCGATTTTCAGTTGTTGGTAGTTGGACCAATCGGGGCCGGTGGAGGGGACCTTCCAGGCCTGTTTGCCCTCGGGAGTTTCCACCACCAGCGTGTTGCCGGCGCTGGCTTGGGCGCAGGCGAAATCGATCCAGACATCAAGCGTGACCGTTTGGGGGGATTTCAGTTTCCAGCGGACGGTATCCTGCTGGCCGTGCCAGTTGCCGATGTTGCCGAATTCGGTCTCGAAGTTGATGCTGCCGCCACGGACCTCCGCCTGGGCAGCTTGCAACGCCGCCCCGGAGGGGGTGACCGCCACCTGGGTGGGTGTGTTGCCGGGCAGGGATTTGGCGGGGCTTTCCTGCCGGGCCACATAGGCCAGGAGGTGGGCCATGGCCTGTGGTGGGATTTCCCGTTCCAATCCTTCGGGCATTAGCGACTTGCCGGTGGTCTCGAGGCTTTCGAGGTCGGCCCGCAGCAGGTTGCGCTCCTGGCCATCGGCCTGGCGCAGGGTGAGGCTGGTGGCGTTTTCGGAGGTGATGATGCCAGCGACGGTCTGGCCGCTTTTCAGCGTGGCGGCGTAGACCAGGTACCGGGAGTCCAGATTGCGGTTGGGATCGATGATTTCCAGCAGCAGGCTGGCGGGTGATTTGCCGGCCACGGTGCGCAGGTCCGGGCCCACAGCATTGCCGTGGTCTTCCAGGCGGTGGCAGACGGAGCAGTGCTTGCGGAACAGCTCACGGCCCAGGCCCGGGTCACCGGCCAGCGTGGTGGCGGGCTGGTAACGGGTGAGCACCTCGGCGCGCGCCGAGTCGCCGCCACCGGCCAGCAGTTTGCGGGCCTGGTCGCGCAGGCCTGGGTCCCGGTGGTCCAATAGGCGCTGCCTGCGGATGGCATCGATCTGGCCGGGGGCAATGGTGCCGACCTTCACCGCATCGAGCAACAGCTTCACCCATGCTGGCCGACTGACCAGGGCGTCCAGGGCGCCACCACGGAGGGCGGGGCTGAGCGTGCGGAATTGTTCCACCAGGAGCCTGGCAGAATCGGGGGAATTGATGGATGCCAAACGGGTGAGGGCCACTTGTCGCACCTCGGGGCTTTCCGTCGGGGCCAGGAGTTTTTCCAGCAGAGTCAGATCGGCTGGCGTGTCGGTTTGCAGCCTGCCCAGCAGTTGGATGGCGGACTGCTTGTCCGGTTCGGATGTCTTGGCGTCCGACAGCATGGCGCGGGAAATCGCCGTCAACTCTTTCAGCGCGCCGGCGACCTCGGGCCCGAGGCGGGCCAGGCGGTTGTTGGTGCCGTCGAGTGCCACCAGCAACGGGCCGGCGCGGCGCACCGGCTCACCATGTGGAGCATTGGCACCGGGCAGCAGGATGGCCAGGGCGAGTTGTTTTAGAGCCCCCTCGTTGGAAGCCACGGCTTCCGCCAATCGGCCGAAGAAAGCGGGGCTGGTGTTGGGGTGGGTCTGGAGGGCGGCGGTGGCGAACTCGCCCAAGGATTCGGCGTGGGTGCCGCTGAGGGCGGCGCTCACGAGGAAGGTGTCTTTGGCGTTGCGACCGGCTGCCTGACCGAGCGCCCGCGCGGCGGTGGCATCCTTCCATTCACCCAGTGACAGCACGGCCTGCAGGCGGGTGCCGCCATCGGGATCGTTGGTCAGGGGGCTCAGTGCATCGCGCACAGTTGCCGAGGGAGCCAGGGCGCCGGCCAGCCGTGCACCCTGGCGGCGAACGCCGGCGTGGGGATCGGACAGGGCCTTCAGGACCAGGGTTTCATCGGGGCCGGCCAGCAGCGCCAGTGTGGCCAACGCCTGCAAGCGGACCAGGCCTTCGGGGTGGGTCAGGGCCAATTGCCGCAACGGGGGGATGGCTTCCGCATTTTTGCGCCAGAGCAGTTGCAGCATGGCCCGGTCGCGTTCGGCGGCGGCGGGGCTTTCCAACTGCTTCAGCACGGCGGCCAAAGGGGCGGTGGCGAGGTTGACCATGGGGCGGGGCACATCTTTTTCAGGCCGAAGGCGGTAGATGCGGCCCAATTCCGCCCCGGCGCGGGTGTCGATCTTTTCCAGATCCTCGCTGGGGATCCAGCGGGGGTGCTCGATCAGGAAGCGGTACATGTCGACCACATACAGGCAGCCATCCGGACCGGCTTTCACCTGGACGGGGCGGGCCCACGGGTCGCTGGAGGCGAGGAAGGAATGGTCGGCCTCGGCGGCGGGTCGGTGGCCGGCGAAGGTGCTGCCTTCGGGTTTCAGTTCCAGCCGGTGGACCAGGTGGTGGACAGGCTCGCAGGTGAAGAGGCTGCTGGCATATTGCGCGCCCAGCAGGGTGTCGCCGTAGGTGCCGATACCGCAGGCGGAGGTGATGGCGCCGACCGGGCCGGACAGCTTGAACATCTGCACGCTGCCGGTGGGGATGAGCCGGTTGGCGGCGTCGTTGGCCGCGACGGATTGGATCACTTGCGGGTGGCGGATGGCTGGGTTGCGGCGGAGGTACTCATCGGGCAGGGCGAGGTGCCAAGCCAGGACCGAGTTGTCGCAGCCGAACCAGTTGCCCGCCGCATCGCGCACGCGGCCCTGCTGGGTGCGGCCGGTTGCCGGCTCGATGGCCCCCGTGTCGGGCTGGATGCGGAAATCGCGGTCGCCCAGTTCGAGCACCTTGCCGGTCTTGTGGCTCTTGATCTTGCCACCGAACAGGCCGCAACTGCCGTGCAGCCAGCCGTCGAGGCCGGGGGTGAGGGAGTTGACCCGGGCCTGGTAGTTGCCGGTGCCGAAGCCGCTGTAGAGCTTTTCCACCTGATCGGCCTTACCATCGCCGTTGGTGTCGCGGGCGAAGAGGATGTCGGGGGCGGCGCAGATCAGCACACCATCACGCCAGGCGGTGACGCCGGTGGGGAAGGGAATGTTGTCCACCAGCACGGTGGATTGGTCGTAGCGGCCGTCGCCATTGGTGTCTGTGAGCCGGCGCACCAGGCCGCCGGGCTGGTAATCGCCGTTCATGCCCAGCGGGTAGTCGCGCATCTCGGCGACCAGCAGCGCGCCATCGGGGGCGAAGTCTATGGCCACGGGGCTTTGCACCAGCGGTTCGTGGGCCACCAGCTCCAAACGGGTGCCGGGTGGCACCTGCCAGGCGGCCAGGGCCTGTTTGGGATCCTTGGCCTGGGTGCCTTGGGTCTTGCTGGTGTCTACCGGTTTGGATTGGAAATCGGCCAGCAATGGCTTTTCGGCTGCAGCGATGATTTGCTGCTCGAGGCCTGGGAGGAACGGGGCGGGTTGGTCGTAGTAGGTCATTGCCGCGCCCCCCTCGTAGCCACCCTCCTTCAGGATGCGTTCGGATGGGATGTAGCAGGGTGAGTCGTTGGTGTAGGCGTTGATCCAGAGGCGTCTGGCATCGAGTTCCCGCTTCAGCCGGAGGGAGTAATCGACCACCACTTCCCCCGGCAGGAAGAC
The DNA here is from genome assembly GCA_017853285.1 of Gemmataceae bacterium. GTDB lineage: Bacteria > Planctomycetota > Planctomycetia > Gemmatales > Gemmataceae > UBA6894. The sequence goes on along the minus strand of JAFMJU010000098.1, from coordinate 2,003 downwards.
CATGGCGAGGTCTTTGCCAAAGCTCCAGGTTTGGATCGGGTAGGGGATGGTGGCGCGGAGTTTCTCGCCCTTATCGAGCCGGGCCAGTTGCACACGGGCATGGTGGCCGATGTAATCCTGCTTTTGGGCGCGCGCCTCGAATTCCTCGCGGGTGGGGTGTTGGGCGAAGGCGAGGGAGATGGTTTCCAGCGTGGCGGCGGTTGGGGGGCCGAGGGGGGTGAGGCCCGCTTGCACCAGACGCTGGACTTCGCGACCGATCTCCATGCCCTGGCGGGAGGCAACCTCCACCTTGTCGCCGGTCACGCCGGAGGACGGGTTGCTATCGGCCCCGCAGCCGATGCTGACCAGCGCGGTCGCGCCGGGAAAGGCGTCTTCGATCGCTTGCTGGGCATGGCCGGGCCAGTCGCCGCCAATCTTGTTGTGTGACAGCGTCACCGCATGGCAGGCGTAGCTGGCCCAGATGCCCTGGACCTTGTCGGTGCGCGGATCGCGTGCCACCAGGATGGGCAAGTCCTGGTCCACCGGGCCGCCCTTGGTGCGGCGGTTCATGGCGAAGCCGGCCTTGCCGACGGCCCAGCCCAGGTGGCATTTGCGGCGATCGGCCAAGGCCGCCAGCACCACTTTTTCGAGGTTGTCGGTGAACTCGGCGGTGTAACGGCGGATGTTGTCCATGTGGTCGGGCGGGATGGGCTGGCCGAACAGCGTGGGGCAGACCCCTTCCAGCATGGGGGCGGTGTGGGTGTGCGATGCGGCGATGGCGAACCGTTGGGCGGTGACCCCTTTTGTTTTCAGCCGTTCGAGTAGTTGCTGGCGGATGGCCAGGGAGCAACCCAGGTTGTCCACCGTCACCAGCACCAGGGGCTGTTCGTGGCCGAGCGCCATCGCCTTGGCCCAGACGCGCTGCTGCACCCCTTCCGACTCGGTGCGCCGGAAGCCGAAGCCGCTGAGGCGGACCGGATAGGTGGGGGTGATGTCCTGTCTGGCGAAACCGGCCGGGACGAGGGGTTTTTCATCTTGGGAGGCGGACAGGAGCATTGCCAGCAGGGTGGGGCAGACAAACGCGGCAAGCATGGGCGCACCCGGGCGGACTGTGGTTAGGGAAGCCTTGATTTTAAGGGCTGCGCTGGAACCCCTCAAGCAGCTTGCGGCCATGCTCCACGGGGTGGATGATCGGTGCAAAGAAGCCCTTGAAGGAATTATCCGATGAACCGCAGGTTGAAAATGATCGCCTGGGTGTTTCTTTGCCTGGCGTGGACCGGTTGGGGCCGGGCGGCAGAGCGGCCCAACATCGTTTGGATGGTGGTGGATGACATGTCCGCCAACCTGGGGTGTTACGGCGAGAAAACCATCCAGACGCCCCACCTGGACCGGCTGGCCCGTGAGGGGACGCGGTTCACGAGCGCCTTCACCACCTGCCCGGTTTGTTCGCCGTGCCGTAGCGCGCTGATCACCGGGATGTACCAGACCACCCTGGGCGCGCACCACCACCGCAGCGGGCGGGGACTGCCTATTGCATTGCCTGACGGGGTGCAGCCGGTTCCGGTGCTGTTCCGGAAGGCGGGTTACCACACCTGCATCGGCAATGGTGAGCCGGGCAACAAGGCGCTTGGCAAGACCGATTACAACTTTGCCTGGGACAAGGCGATGTATGATTCGGCGGATTGGGCCAACCGCCAGCCGGGGCAGCCGTTCTTCATGCAGGTGCAACTGCCCGGCGGGAAGCTGCGCGATGGCAACGGATGGAAGGGGTTGGAGAAGCGGATGGGCGACCGGGCCACCCGGCACGAATCGGTCAGCCTTCCGCCCCATTATCCGGATGATCCGGCGATACGGCGGGACTGGGCGCTGTATCTGGACAGCGTGCGGGAAACCGACGCGGCGGTGGGCCGTGTGATGGCCCGGCTTGAGCGGGAAAATCTGCAGGGCAGCACGGTGGTGATGTTTGTCACCGACCACGGCATCAGCCACGCGCGGGGCAAGCAGTTCCTCTACGACGAGGGGAC
>JAFMJU010000097.1 GCA_017853285.1 Gemmataceae bacterium | reverse complement strand
GGCCGATATCGGCATGCTAGGATGGTATTTCACATCCACCCGGCGACCATGGGCCAATTGAATGTCCCAGGAAAACTTGAGCACCAACCTACCAGAAACTTCGGTTGGCCAGGTAATCGCGGATCCGGAACTGGTTGCCCGGCCGGTCGAAACGAGGGAACGGTTGGGAGCTTTGGACCTCCTGCGCGGATTCGCCCTGTGCGGCATTTTGCTGATGAACATCGTCAACTTCGCCTGGCCCGGCGGCGCCTACAACAGCGCGACCTATCCCTACTACCGATTGGACAGCATCGGGGAGGTCCCTGATCCGGAGGTGCGGGCCAAGGAAATCGCCACGGAAGAAAAGGAACTCAGCCGCACCGAAAAGGAAAAAAGACGGGAAGAACGCGAAAAAGAAGCCAAGCCCCAGTATGCCAATGGCGAACTGGCCTGGTGCGCCATTTCGAGCAGAGCGGACCAGTACGAATGGGCCTTTGCCCATCTGCTGGTGGAAAACAAGATGCGGACGCTGTTTTCCATGCTGTTCGGGGCGGGGGTGCTGCTGATGACGACCAACGCCCGTGAAAAAACCCGGCGGCCGGGATGGCTGCATTACCGGCGCATGTTCTGGCTGCTGCTGTTCGGTGCTCTGCACGCCTATCTACTTTGGACGGGAGACATCCTATTCGCCTATGCCTCGATCGGGCTTTGGCTTTATCCGATGCGCAAGCTGAGGGCACGCTACCTGCTTGGGATCGGATTTCTGTTGCTGCTGACGCCCCTGGTCATCGCGGCGTTCGCACCGAATGTGGTCGATTGGGTGAAGGAACGGGGGCAGGCAATTGAAAAGCAACTGAAGGAGCCGGTTGCACCCGAGGAAGAACCGCCCGGTGAAGGGAGCCTTGAAAAAGCAGCCAGCCTGGACGAACTGCACTGGATAGACGCCAAGTTCCTGGCGGGTTACCGGGCGCTGAGAAACATGGGCCGACGGGGGCCCCAGCCGGAAATGGCCACACTGGATATCCGCAAATATCGGACGCAGGGATATTTTGCCGGGGTGAAGGAACGCTTTTGGGAGATGATCTGGGCGCAATTGGCTGAACTGGTGTTGGGAATTTTGGGGCTGGGCTGGCCCATGGTTATGGGGATGGGCCTGATGAAGCTTGGGTTTTTCCCGGGCCTATGGGAGGCGCGCCGATACGGCTGGTGGGCCCTTGGCTTTTATTTTGTGGGAATCCCCATGACATGGTGGGGGATGATGCTTTCCATGCAGGGAGGGAACAGCCTGGGAATGCAAATGCGGTTGATCCTTCCACTGGAGTGGGTGGGCAGCCTGTTTTTGACCCTGGCGAACGCCAGCGGGCTTTTGTGGCTGTGGAAAACCGGCAGGTTGGGCTGGCTTGGCAGAAGGCTGCAGGCCGCCGGGCAGATGGCCCTGACCAATTACCTGATGCAGTCTGTGATTTGCTCGTTGGTCTTTTTCGGTCACGGATTGGCGCTTTACGGCAGTGTGCCCAGAACGGGGCTAGCCGGGGTGGTGGCCTTCACCTGGGCCCTTCAATTAACCGTGAGCCCGTGGTGGCTTGGGCGATACCGATTCGGGCCGGTGGAGTGGCTTTGGCGCTCGCTGACCTACTGGAAACGGCAGCCCATGGCTTTGGCGGTTGGATGACCGCCATTTGGCGGGCCAAACCGGGCTGCTGAAAACCGCGTCTTTTCCGTACAATTTGGTAACGGATGCGTGGAAGTGCAGCTGCATTTCTTTGTCACGCCTGATCCAGATATCCCAGTCGCGCCACAGGATCGACGCCCGCCATGCCCAGTTATCATCCGGCCGCCATTGAACCCCGCTGGCAAGACTATTGGCTGAAAAACAAGACTTTCCGCACACCCGATCCGGAAGCCGGCGGAGCGGGGAAACCAAAGTACTACATCCTGGACATGTTCCCGTACCCCTCGGGCGCGGGGCTCCATGTGGGGCATCCGGAGGGATACACCGCCACTGACATCCTGGCGCGCTACAAGCGGATGCGTGGTTTCGCGGTGATGCACCCCATGGGATGGGATGCTTTCGGCCTGCCTGCCGAGCAGTACGCCATCGAGACGGGCACCCACCCGCGGGTGACCACCGAAAAGAACATCAACACCTTCCGCCGACAGATCCAGATGCTGGGGTTCAGCTATGACTGGGACCGGGAGGTGGACACCACCGATCCGAATTACTTCCGCTGGACCCAATGGATCTTCCTGCTGCTGCACGACACCTGGTTCGACGCGGCAGCCAAGAAAGGGCGGCCGATCGCCGAGCTGCCCATTCCCGCCGAGGTGAAGTCGCAGGGCGAGGCGGCGGTTCGCAAATACCGCGACAGCAAGCGCCTGGCATACCAGGCCGAGGTACCCGTGAACTGGTGCTCGGCCCTGGGCACGGTGCTGGCCAACGAGGAAGTGATCGACGGCAGGAGCGAGCGTGGCGGGCACCCGGTGGTGCGGTTGCCCCTGCGCCAGTGGATGTTGCGGATCACCGACTACGCCGACCGGCTACTGGAAGACCTGGACACGGTGGACTGGCCGGCCAGCATCCAGGAGATGCAACGGAACTGGATCGGCCGCAGCGAGGGTGCCGAGGTGGACTTCACCGCCCTTCTGCCCGGCGGCGGGGAGCGCACCCTTCGGGTGTTCACCACACGGCCGGATACCCTGTTTGGCGCCACCTATATGGTTCTGGCCCCCGAGCACCCGCTGGTGCCGGACCTGACCACCGGGAACCAGATGCCCGCGGTGACCACTTATCGCGATCAAGCCTCCCGCAAGAGCGACTTCGAGCGAACCGAACTGGCGCAGGAAAAAACCGGGGTTTTCACCGGTTCTTACGCCGTCAACCCGGTGAACGGCAAGCAGGTCCCCATCTGGATCGCCGACTATGTGCTGGCGGGATACGGCACCGGGGCCATCATGGCGGTGCCCGCCCACGATGAACGGGACCACGCATTCGCGGTGAAATTCAACCTGCCCATCGTCCAGGTGGTCAGCCCGCAGGACGGGGCCAAGATTGCCGAGGGTGCGGCCTTTTGCGAGCCGGGACTGGCCCGCAACTCGGGTTTTCTGGACGGCCTGAAAACCCCGGAAGCCAAATCCCGCATGATCGACTGGCTGGAAAAAGAAACTAAAGGAACCCGTAAGGTAAACTACAAGCTGCGCGATTGGCTGTTCAGCCGGCAGCGCTACTGGGGAGAGCCGTTCCCGCTGCTGCACGAGATCGGGGCGGACGGGGAGCCCACGGGGCGGATCGAGCCGCTGGACCGCGCGGAGTTGCCGCTGAAACTCCCCGTGCTGGATGACTACAAACCATCGGGTCGGCCGGAGCCGCCGCTAGGCAAGGCGACCGACTGGGTGGAAGTGCAGCGCGACGGCACCACCTGGCGACGGGAACTGAACACCATGCCCCAGTGGGCGGGTAGCTGCTGGTATTACCTGCGCTACCTGGATCCGAAAAACGACCAGGCGTTCTGCGATCCGGCGAAGGAAAACTACTGGATGCCGGTTGACCTGTATGTGGGTGGCGCCGAGCACGCGGTGTTGCACCTGCTCTACAGCCGTTTCTGGCACAAGGTGCTTTTCGACCGGGGGCACGTGAAGACAGCCGAGCCATTCAAGCGGCTGGTCAATCAGGGCATGATCCTTGGGGAGATGGAGTACACGGCGTTCAAAAACCCAGCCGGCGCGTGGGTGCAGCCGAACCAGCGGGACAAGGAAGGCGTGGAGGCGGTGCGCCTGAACGAGGACCAGGTGGAGAAAAAGGGCGACAGCTTTGTGCTGAAGGCGGACCCGGGCATCAAGGTGGATGCCCGGGCCAACAAGATGAGCAAGAGCCGGGGCAATGTGATCAACCCCGACGAGGTGGTGAAGGATTACGGCGCTGACAGCCTGCGGTTGTACGAGATGTTCATGGGCCCGCTGGAGGCGACGAAGCCCTGGAGCATGCGTGGCGTGGAGGGGGTATACCGCTTCCTGAGCCGCGTGTGGCGCGTCTTCATGGATGACCGGGCCGAGGAGATGAAACTGAATCCCCAGGTGACGGCCGGGGCACCGGACGCCGAGACCTTGCGGGCCTTGCACCAGACCATCAAGCGGGTGACCGAAGACCTGGACCATATGCGGTTCAACACGGCCATCGCCGCGATGATGGAATACACGAACCACCTGACTCCCCTGGCAAGCAAGCCAAGGGCGGCACTGGAACCATTCGTGCTGCTGCTGGCCCCCTTCGCGCCACACCTGGCTGAGGAATTGTGGCGCGCCCTGGGACACGCGGAAACGCTGGCCTATGAAAGCTGGCCCTCCTTTGACCCCGCCTTGCTGGTGGCCAGCACCATCGAGATTCCGGTGCAGGTGAATGGCAAGCTACGGTCGAAGCTGGTGGTGGCCCCGGATACCGCCAAGGAAGAACTGGAAAAGATGGCCCTTGCCGACCCCAAGGTGCAGGAAAACCTGGCCGGGCGGGCACCCAAAAAAGTAATCGTGGTGCCGGGCAAGCTGGTGAATGTGGTGGGGTGATCGGCTTACGCCATCACCCGATTCAATCCGCAAGGGGACGGAGATGGCCACACGGCGGACCTTTTTGGCGGCCTTGGCAACCGGTGGCCCCCTGGGTGCAGGTGCCATTGGCTCCCCGCCATCAGGCAACACCCGGCCTCCACGGGAAATCGGCTTCACCCAGTTGCGTACCAACCTGCCGGGTGGCCGACACGCCAACACCCGTACCATGCGGGCAATGATTGCCGGTCTGGATGGGTCCGCCCCCAGGGCCATCGCCGGGGATTTGGCGAAGGGCCCGGATCACTGGACCCAGTTCGCCGGGTGGTCGCCCGATGGGAGGAAAGCCATCATCCTTCAAGGCTGGCAAAGCCCTGAGAACGCCTTGTGGGAAGAGGAGAACAAAAGCTTTCGCTTCCAGGCGGAAAGCCGACTTCTGGACTGTTGGCTGGTGGATTTGGAAACCGGAAAGCGGGAAAGCCCAACCGCCACCGGGCGGGTGAGTTTTTACAACAGCGGCCTTTTTTACTGGCCGAATGAACCCGGGAAACTCGGCTTCACCGCGTTGATCCATGGAGAATCCCGTCCCTTCCAGATGGATCTGGACGGGGGAAACAAACGGGATTTGTCGGCCGGGAAAAACGGGTTCACCTACGGGTTTTCAGGATCCCCCGACGGCAAAAGAATCGCCTACCACAAGGATTACCAGGTTTATGTTGCCGGGGCGGACGGCAATGGGGCAGTCCAGGTGAAAACCGGGAACCCGTTCAACTTTGGTCCAACCTGGTCGGTGGACAGCCAGTGGCTGCTGTTTGTCTCAGGTCAGCACCACAACTGCCATCCCCACCTCGCGCGGGCGGATGGTGGCGGTGTCCGCAAGCTGGCGGACCGGGGCGGGTACCGGGGTGTGACCCAGTTTCTGGACGTTTTTGATTTCCATGACGGATCGAGCGACACCCCGTGCTGGGCGGCGGACGGCCAATCGGTGTTTTTCACCTCCCAGGTGGGAGATGCGGTGGAGTTGCACCGCGCCCGACTGGACGGGACCGTGGAACGGTTGACGCGCTCGGCCCCTGGAACATGGCACTATCACCCCACCCCCCTCCCGTCCGGTGGGTGGCTGGCCTACGGCTCAAGGCGAAACGGGATCCGTCAGATCATTGCGCGGGAACTGGAAACCGGCCGGGAAACCCAACTGACCCAAATGGCGACAGGCCATGGCGCCCTGTGGCCCCATTGGCGCCCCGGGCAATGACAGGTCGCCTGCTACTTTTTCTGGCAAGCGTCTCGTTTCTGCTGCGATGGAGCAGCCAGGATCCGGGTATTCTGCGTGACCTGCTTGATGGACTGGAAAAACGGGGGGCGCGCCTGGTGCGGGACGAGGGCGCGCCTTCAAGGCCGGTGGTGGAATTGGACCTGCACCGTGTCAACATGACAGACCGGACCCTGGAACAGGTCTGCTCCATACCGACCCTGAGATTGTTGGACCTGAGCCACACCCAAATCACCGATAAGGGGATGGCATTTTTGCCCAGGCTGAAGGGCCTTGAGGAATTGACCCTGCATAACACGGGCATCAGTGACCTGGGCCTGAAACCGGTGGCCAAGTTGGCCAACCTGCGGCTGCTGGACCTGGCGGATACCTCGATTGGTGATGGCGGTATGGCCCATCTCTCCGGCCTGGCGCACCTGGAGACCCTGGAGTTAGACAACACCCGGGTAGGCGACAAGGGATTGGCCCACTTGAAGGGGCTCACGCGCCTGCGCCGGTTGACCTTGCCCCACACGCTGGTAACCGATCAGGGGGTGAAAGACCTGGGCCGGCTGAAGGACCTGGAAGTGGTGAACCTGTACCGCACCCGGATGACACCCGCCGGATTCCGTGAACTTCGCAGCCTTTTACCCGGGTGTGGGGTAGAGGGGGATTGAGCAGGCATTGAAAATCGGCGGATTGGCCCAAGAATATCATCAGAAAATGCGACACCAGGAGACCGGGAACCATGCCCACCTACGAGTATGTGGTGATATTGCCGGACGGCAGCGAGGGGGAGGTTTTCACCCAACTGCAATCGTTTGACGAGGAGCCACTGACCCGCCACCCCGTGGATGGCAGGCCGGTGCGGCGCATCTTTTCTGTGCCCGGCGCGAAAACGGAAAGCGGGCGCGCCAAACCGGACATGAGTTCCAAGAACCTGGAGCGGTTGGGGTTCACCCAATACAAGAAAGGCGCGGGTGGAAAATACAATAAAACCGCGGGTGAGGGTCCCGGTTCCATCCAGAGGGATTCGTGATCGGGTTCAGGGCTTGGACAGGAAAGCGGCGCAGTCCTTCAGGCGGTCGGTCCCGATGCGGTCGACTCCGGCCTGACGCAGCGCGGCCCAGGCAGTCTCGGTATCAGGGCCACCCCAGAACCGGAGTTGCTTGCCTTCCGCCCGTGTTTGTTTCACCAGCAGACGCATTTTTTCCAGATCGGTCTCTGGCACCGGGCCTTTGCCCCGCCATTTGAATTGGGAATTCCAGGCATCGGAAATCCAAGGCACCGCCTCGGCATCGAGCCCTTTACCCAGATCGGGCAAACGACCATCCACACCAGCCAGCCTAGGTTCGGCTTCAAGGATCGATTTTCTGGGGCTGGAACCTGACACCACCACGGAGACCGGGCCGTTTACCCGCTTTCCGTTCACCCAACGGCAAAACAGGCTGGGGCGGTTTGTGATTTCACGGGCCACCAGGGACCAGGTTTTCTCAGGATTGTTTTTGATGTCGACCAACAGCCACAGCGGACGGCCATCGGACATGATTTTGCCGCCGCGTTCCTTCGACAATTTTTCCAGAGGTTCGAGGTAGAGTTCCTGAAAAGTTTTGGCGAAGGGCAATTCCAGGGAAGTATGGGCCACCAGCAGGCGGTCCCCCACCGAGAAGACATCGGCCTCAACACTGGTGAAACCCTGCTCGAGAGCATCGAAAAGGGGCCTAGGGTGCAAGTAATCGTTGTGCGCGTGGGCCTGACGCAGGCAGGGAGCCTGAGCCATGGACCAAACGGCACACATGAGGACCAGCATCAGGGAATCTCCGGATCTATCACCACCGGCGCGGGCTCGTTTCTAACGGAAGGGTTGGTTTCCTTGGCTTTTACCTGAAACAACCAGGGTTCGGAAATCCACCATCCATCCTTGGTTTTTTCTCCATCCAGCCCGGCGTCATTCTTCACGCGCACGGTCAACCGCCAGGTGCCCAAATCCAAACCACGCAGATTGGCGCTGAACGGGATCACCTCCGGTCCCATCCAACCGGCCTGCCACGCGGCCGGGTCGGCCATGGGAAGCGGTTCGTCCTTGAGGACCGGGTTGGTGGAGGCTGGTGTGACTCGCTCCAAACGCAGCACAGGCCTTTCCGCCACGGGAAGTGGTTTGCCCGCCTGGCGAAGTACCCCCTTCAGCCGGAACCCATCGGCCGCCAATCCTTCCACCACCAGCAGGACACCGGCCGGATTGCCCCCGGCTCGTTGGTAGGCTTCGCCTTCGCCGAGCGCGAGCAAGGAGCGCGCCAGCAAATCCCTTTCACCGCCCCTGCGGGCAGATTTGTACCAGGACTCGGACTGCTTCAGCCAGGTTTCCCTCATCGGCCCCTTTGGCAGCAGGTCCGTCCGCAAGGCGAGAGCCAACGCCAAACGCAACACCTGGCCATGGTCAGACTTTTCGGCCATGCTGGCGCTGACCAAATCCCTTAGCTTGGCCACCCCTTCCGGAGTTGGCTTGGCCCCCGCCTGGATTGCCGCCGCAAGGGCCTCCCAGGCCAAAGGCAGATCGCCGGGTGGCGTGGAACCGGAAGTCAGCACAACCAGCAGGTGATTGAACATGGCCGGGGGAACAAATGGTTCACCACGCCTGAACGGTGCCGAAGCCCCACGCTTTTCCATGCGAGCGGCAGCCCAGCGGGAAGCCGGATCGGTGGACGCGTACAGGGCTTCCAGGGCTGCCGTCGCGGCGGCTGGCCAGACGGCCTCCGGGTGGCGATCCTGAGTGGACACGGCGTTGCGGCCCAACCAGTCGAGTATGCCCGGGTCACGGATTCCCGGAGCCACTGACAAGGCGGCCCGAAGTGAGGCAACCGAGCGCAAGTCGGCCCGGGTCCGCTCCATCAGGTTTTCCCACGAAAGGGGTGGGACACCCTGTGGCATGGCCTGGTCTGGTGCGAAAACCTGTTCCCCACCCGTGGATCCCCGCCATCCGCCGGGCAACAGCGTCCAACCGGGGGAGTCTTGGGCCTTGACCAAAAAGAGCAGCAACCAGCGCCATTGGCCCTCCACACCGGGGGGCAAGGACCATTTCACCTCCGTTCCGTTGGAAAGGGTGAGAAATTTGCCGGGAACGCCGGGCTCGCCGGAAAGCACCTCGAGGATCTCGACGGCGCCGGGCTTGCCCTCGGCCAAGGAGGCGAGCACCACCGCATCGGCCCGCCAGGCCAATTCGCGCAACGAGGGGAGGGACCTGGCGGGAGTGCCGGAGGGCGGCTGGTCGGCCGGGCTTGGGACCGGTTGACCCATCAACAACGATGCCAGCAACAGGAGCATGCGGTTGGAATCCGGGCCGGGGAAAATCAGGTTTTGTAGCCGCGGGGATGGGTGCTGAGCCATTTCCACGCGCTGCCGACGATGGCATCGATATCGGGGTACCGGGGCTTCCAGCCCAGCTCGGCTTTAGCCCGGCTTGAATCGGCCACCAGCACGGCCGGGTCGCCGGGCCGGCGGGGCGCGACCTGCGCGGGCACCGCCTTGCCGGCCGCCCGGCCAACGGCATCGAGCACCTGCCGAACGGAGTGCCCTTCCCCGTTACCAAGGTTGTAGCGGTTGATCTTTCCGGGCTCGATGCGGTCCAGAGCCAGCAGGTGGGCATCGGCCAGATCGGTCACATGGATGAGGTCGCGCACGCAAGTGCCATCGGGAGTGGGCCAATCGGCACCAAAAATCTGGAATGGCCGGGACGGATCGAGCACCGCGCGGATGGCCAGGGGGATGAGGTGTGTTTCGGGAGCGTGGTCTTCCCCCAGGCGGCCCTGGGGATCGCATCCGGCGGCGTTGAAATAGCGCAGGACGGTGGCACCCAGGCCAAAAGCGGAGGCGTGATCGGCCAGCGCCTCCTCCATGACCAGCTTGGTGCGGCCGTACGGGTTGCAGGGAGCCTTGGGATGATCCTCGGGGATGGGGACAACCGTGGGCTCGCCATAAACGGCGGCCGTGGAGGAAAACACGATCCGACCGACGCCGGCATGGCGCATGGCGTTGAGGAGGGAAATGGTTCCCACGACATTGTTTTGCCAGTATTTATCGGGGCGGACCACGCTTTCGCCGACCAGGGCGAAGGCGGCGAAATGGAGCACCGCGTCGATTCGGTTGCCGAGCAGGGCGTGTTCCACGCGGTGGGTGTCGCCCAGGTCGGCCACAATCAGGCGATCGGCGGGCAGGAAAGACTCCAGCGCCTTGGGGTGACCGTTGGTGAGATTATCGAGCACCCAGACCTCGTGCCCGCGTTCCTTGAGCAGCAGGGCGCAATGGCTGCCGATGTAACCGGCCCCGCCGGTGACCAAAACTCGCATGGGACGAGAACCTTTCTTTCAACCAGCAAACGGCCGGATCAACTGACGACGCCCTTGGTGATACCTAGGAAGACATCTTCGAGGTCGATCTCCTCCAGTTGGAGCAGTCGCACCTTGAAACCGCCCCGGATGAGCTCGTCGGCGAGGAAGGAGACATCCTCGACTTCCTTCTTGAGCGTGACCACCAGGCAGGGCGGATCGGCGGTGAGTTCGACGCTGGTGACCTGGGGCAACCCGGCCAGCAGCGGTTTGGCCTCGGG
>JAFMJU010000096.1 GCA_017853285.1 Gemmataceae bacterium | reverse complement strand
CGCCGCGCCCATCCTCGAGCGGGCCTACCTGGCCCTGGGCAGACCCTCCTTGGCCAAGGTCGTCCAGGCCGATCGCGCCTGGCCTGACCGGTCCTGGACCGATGTCGGTCTTGCGGGTAATTGAACACCGAACTGGCCCCAAGGCTTACAAGCCTTTCCGCGGAGCCGGGCAATATGCCTACCCAGTTGCGCGGTTTCCAGTTTCCGTGCATATACCGGTAAGATATTTCCCAATTTTAGAAGACATCAGTTGGAAAGGGTGCCGTACCCATGGCAGTTGATTTAACGAAAACGGATTCCTTCGAACTCGGGGCGATCCGCCAACTATTTCCTGCACTTTCGGTATCCGGTCCCACCGGCAAGCCGTGGGTCTACCTCGATGGCCCCGGCGGAACCCAGGTGCCCGCCTCCGTGGCCGAGTCGATCAGCCAGGCCATCCTGTTTGCCAACGCCAACCGCGGGGCTTCATTCGCCACCAGTCAGGCGGTCGACGCCATCATGTCCCGTGCCGGGCAGGCTGCAGCCGCTTTGCTGGGAGTCGATAGCCCGGACCGCGTCGTGTTCGGCCAAAACATGACATCGCTTGCGTTTCATGCCGCCGATGCCATCATCCCCACGCTCAAACCTGGCGACGAGGTGGTTGTCTCCAATCTAGACCACGATGCCAATGTGGCTCCCTGGGTGCATGCGGCCCAGCGGTCCGGAGCCACCGTTCGCAGGCTCGATTTCAACCGGCAAAACATGACACTGTCCCCGGCGCAACTGGCTGACACCATCGGCCCCAAAACCAGGCTGATCGCCTTCACCGCCGCTAGCAATGCGCTGGGTTCCCTCACCCCCGTCCCCGAGTTGGTGCGCGTCGCCCGCACTTCCCCTGCCTTGGTGATTGTCGATGGCACCCATTACGCCCCCCACCTGTTGCCAAAGGTCGATGAGTGGGATGTTGACCTGTTCTTCTGCTCCGCCTACAAGTTTTTCGGCCCCCATGTGGGACTGATGGCCGGAAAACTGGAGGTGCTCAACCGCCTGCAACCGGCCAAGGTGCGTCCGGCCTGCAATCTCCTCCCAGTTCGCTGGATGACGGGCACGCAAAATCATGAGGGCATCGCCGGGGTGACCGCCGCCATCGAGTACCTCGCCTCTTTGGGAAATGGCGAAAGCTTGAGGCAGAAACTGGTGGCTGCCTACCACCGTATCGCCGATCATGAGCGCGAACTGATGGAGGTGTTCCTCCACCGTCTGGGTTCGCAGCAGGCATGGACCCTGACGGGTGTTCAAGTTCCCGACCCTTCCCGCAGGGTGGCCACCTTCGCCCTGAGGGGCCCGGTTGATCCCGCCACCGCTTCGCGAAAATTGGCCGAAAAAGGCATCTGCTCCTACGCCGGCAACTTCTATGCGTTGCCGGTCACCGAGGCCTTGGGCCTCGAATCAAAGGGCGGCTTCTTGCGGGTGGGCGCGGTCCATTACAACACGGTTGATGAGATCCACCGTCTGTGGGATGAGTTGCAGGCGTTGAAAGCCTGACCGGCTTTGGCCGAATTCCTTATAGCCAACTGTCCACAGAAAGACCCGCCGGATTCCGGCGGGTCTTTCTGTGGATGGGGTGGCTTGTTGAAGGCTATCTGCCTGGAATCTGTCCATGTTGCTTCATGGCGGTCACGATTTCTTTGCTGATCTCCGATGCGATCTTGTTCTGTTGCGAAATATCTTTCATGCCCGATTCAGAGACAACCATTTTCGTCGCCAGAGAGATGGGGTTGAAACCGCGGATCACCGCCAGGGGCGCCGCGCCCGGCATATGCCGCCCCTTGTCGGAAGTGTCGATCAGGAAGAAGGGCTGTCCACCCGCCGTGTTCGGATCGGCCAAGGCCACATCCACCGCCACCTTCTTGTTGCCCGCGCCAAAACCGATCACATTCTGGGCGGCCTTATGCCCTTCATCCAGTCCCACAACCTGCCCGGTGAGCCGCCAGCCATCCTGGGGCGGGGCAGTGGGCTGATTCCAGAAGACGGCGGGAACCCGCGCATCGTTCAAATCCTTGACCACCTGCTTGGCGATATTGTCACCCACGGGAGCCGATCGGTCGTTGCCCGTCACAGCGTCCGCGATTCGGGGGCGTGAATCGGCGTTTTTCCGGGCGGCCCCCACCGGATTGGCTGCCTCGGCTTGGGCCAACTGGGCGGCCAATTTGGGATCGAGATGGAAGGGTGTGACATAGATCCGTCCCGGCCTCTGCAAAGGCCAGGGAGAACCCGCCGGTCGCTGGGAATTGGCCCCGCGAAACGGGCCCTGGGCGCTGGCGCCAAGAAGCGCCAAATGGCAAACCATCACTGCCATTGCCAGTCGGACCAAGGTGGTTTTCATGGGTAATAATCGCCTGATGTCGGATAACTTTTTTGAAAGTGCCATAGGTTGTAAAAATTCCGCATCCATCAGGACAAGTGCAGTTTCCCGCAGGAATGCCCCAATAAGCAAAGACCTGGTCCGGGCCTTTTGAGCCCCGCCCGGGTCGGATCACTTGTTACAGGGAGTGGGGGAGAATTTTCTCCCCTCATTCCCAAACAAAAATCTCGGAAAGTCCGCTCCTGGCTTGCCCCTTGTGGGTGAAGATCACCCGCACTTTCGAGGCCTCAACGGGCGCGAAACGGATGCTGTTGAACTGGCCGCCTGTAGGCTTGGCCGGGTCCCGCCGCTCTTCCTTCACCGGCTGCCAGGCCGACCCGTCCCATACTTCCAGCGAATATTTTTCCGGAGCCTGCACGCCGCCCCTGTCATCGTAAAGGGCCAGTTCCACACGGCTGAATTTTTTCGGCTGGCCCAGGTCCACCTCCAGCCAGTCGGTGGCATTCTTCGATTCGTAACTGGTCCAGCGATTGTTGGGCTGTACTCCAAAAACCACCACCCCATCGTTGGCTCTTTCCACCTTGTCGTAGCGTGAGGTGTGGCTGGCGCTCACTTTGGGGAACCCTTTGCCAGTTGGGTTGTAAGCCAGGTTGCCAGCGGGAGGCGGGGCCGGCGTGTACGGGCCGTCCAACTGGCCCCACAATTCCAACTCCGTCAGCCCGCACCGTTTCCCTTGCGGGTGCGATAGCGTGATCCGGGCCCGTGTGATGGGCGTCGGATCCAAATAGATCCGGTTTGCCCTCCGGCCTGCTGGTGCCTGGGGATGCCGCTCCCGCCCATCCAGCGCTTTCCAGTTGGTTCCATCCCAAACTTCCAAGGTGATCTTGTCCGGGGCCACAATGCCCAAATCCGTGTCTTCCAGAACATGCAGCGCCACTTCGGAAATCCGTCGGGCCACCCCCAGGTTGACAACAATCACATCCGCTTCCTTCCCGGCGGCCGCCACCCAGCGGTTGGGGGGCGTTCGGTCATACCAGGCGTTCCCGTCTGTCAGCACGCCCACGCTGCCTTCACCGGTCGAGGAGACACTCACCCGCGGGTAGTAGTTGCCGTCATTGTTCACCGCAAAGTTCACCGGGTCCGCCGCGCGCTTGATCATCGGTGATTCCGGCAGCTTCACTTCCAGCCTGCCCATGTCCTTCCGGCTGGCCACCACTTTGCCCCCCGCAAGCAGGTGCAGGCCATTGCCCAGGCCGTATCGTCCGCCGGTTTTGTCCCACACCAGGTCCAACCGGTGGTTGCGGTAAGGCAATTCGGTCAGCGCGAAATAATCCCAAGCCGCCGGCGCCAGCGGATCAACCACCAGCATGTCCTTGTCGCCCGGGCGAAGGCCCGCCAGGCCTGTCACCACCAGG
Source organism: Gemmataceae bacterium (assembly GCA_017853285.1). Taxonomy (GTDB): domain Bacteria; phylum Planctomycetota; class Planctomycetia; order Gemmatales; family Gemmataceae; genus UBA6894. The sequence continues at coordinate 6,711 of JAFMJU010000096.1, read as the reverse complement.
TCACAGAAACAGGAATGGAAATAGTGCTCGCTGTGGTTGTACCCGTCATGCCCCTCGAAAGAACCCGTGTCAGGGTTGGCCGCCTCGGCCAGGTACGGTTTGCCATTCTTGCGGTGGGTCTTGGCGAAGGTGGTCAGCAGCTTCACATAATCATCCCGGTTCACCACATCCTGCTTGTAGTCGATCAGCAGGTTGGCCATCGCCTGCAGGGTTTGCGCCGTGGCATACGGCCAAGATTGCCCGCTCCACCAACAGCACCATTTCTGCAACAGGAACATCGGGTCCCTGCGCTCCACGGTGGTGGGGCCGTATGTGGCCCAAAATCCATTCGGATCCATCAGCTTGGCCCAGGCTTTTTCATAGCCCTTGCCTTGGTCGGGCAGCCCGAACTGCCAAGGCACATAACCGATCAATTCGCGACCCAGGTCGCTACCGGCGTGTTTGCCGGTCTGGTAGGTCAGGCTGCCGGCCTTCATCTTCACGCCGTCCTTGTCCACCTCGTCGTTTTTCAGCATCGGGAAGAAAAACTGCCGCCGTGGATCCCACAACTTCTTTTGCAGGTTGTCTTTCACACCGGCCGCCTCGTTCCGCAACGCCTTCGCTTTCTCGCTGTCTCCCGCCAGATCGGCCACCTTGGCGATGGCCAGCGCGTCGGCCCACAGGTACACGCTCAAGGTTGGCCGATAGCTGGGGGCCCCGCGCAAAATGTCCAGCGTCTGCCGGCTGTTGATGTTGAACTCCATGCCGTCGTCATGCCCGGTCTGCCAGTACAGGCCAGCCGATTCGTCAAAGTGGCGCTTCCGCCAACCCAGGTGATTCCGTTCCAGATCAGGTAACAGTTTCAGCAACTCCGGTTCGTTCGGATGCACCTGGTGCACACCCCAGGTGGCATCCGCCAGCCAGGTGGAATAGTTGCGCGGTTGGGCTCCCGGCGTCTTGTGCCAGTACCGGGCGTAGTCCCAGGCGAACCGTCTGTCCTTCAGCCATCGCGCTTCCTGCAACTGATGCCCCGCCGGGCAACTGATCGCCCCGTACGCACCCGACCAGAACGGCCGGTCGATGAACTCGGTGAACGAATACCCGGAGGTGGGCGACCCATAGGTGAGATGCCGGGTCAGTAACTCCCAGCGGTAGTACCAGGTGGTCTGAATGTCGCTGTCCGGGCATTCAAAAAACGGGATGTTCTGCCGGTACCAGGCGAAGTCCCGGTTTTCCCAAAACTTCTCGCCTTCCAGAAGTTTCTGGGGGTCAGGCAACCGCGCCTTTCGTTCATCCTGCGCATGCGTGTGCTGGTTCAGGCCAACGGAAAAAACAAACAGGGCAAACAACACACGCTTCATGGGTATCTCCACGCGATGCTATCCAACATGCCACGATCATACCCGTGAACGGGTCAACGGCTCCATGCCTGCCAACCTTCCAGGAACGGTATTTTCGCCATTTTTTAAAGCGAAATGGCTGCGTTGCGGCAAATTTTCTTGCAGGTTAATCTGGTAGGGCAGGCAAAAACTCCCTCCGCCTGGATCACCATGTCCCACAAGGCCCATGCCTTCGAGTTCCTGAACCCGCGCGCCCGCGAGGGGTTGGTGATTGGTTCCCGCCGTAATTTTTTGAAGGCTGGCTTGGCAGGTGTCGGCGGGTTGTCCCTGCCCGATCTCCTGCGACGCCAGGCCCAAGGGATGGCCACAGGCAAGGCTTCTGGCAAAAGTGTCATTCTGCTCTGGCTGGCCGGTGGACCCAGCCACATCGATACCCTCGACCCCAAACCCAACAGGCCGGTCGAGAACCGTGGCCCCTTTGGCGTCACCCGCACTCGCCTGCCCGGCGTTCAGGTGTGTGAGCACCTGCCCAAGCTGGCTTCCATGCTCGACCGTTTCACCATCGTCCGCTCGCTCGATGCACACGGCAGCAACCACGAACCCAATACCGTCTTCCAGACGGGTAATGTCTTGGCCGAGGCGCGCACCAACCCGCAGGCGGTCCATTACCCGGCTATCGGCAGCCATGTCGCCAAGCTGTACGGCCCCAACCACCCGCTGGTGCCCGCTTACGCCACCTTCATGCGTTCCCGCAGCCATCTGGCCTTTGGCGGTTATCTGGGCCGCGGGTTCGATCCTTTCCAGGCCCAGACCGCCTGCCGTCTGCCTGTCTACGACACCGTGGGTAAAGATTCCGGCACCCTCAGCAAGCCCGCCCTGTTCCAACTGCCCGCGAATATCACCCACGAGCGCCTGGCCGATCGGGCCGACCTCTCCACCCGCTTCGACACCCTGCGCTCAAGGTTGGATTCCGAAATCGCCAACCCTGTCGATCAACACACCCGTCAGGCGCTCGAACTCCTGACCGGCAGGCGGATGCAGCAGGCCCTCGATCTCGAACAGGAACCCGCGTCCACGCGCGACCGCTACGGCAAACACCTGTGGTGCCAGCAGGTTCTTTTGGCCCGCCGCATGGTCGAGGCGGGCGTTTCCTTCATCACCCTCGATCTCAGCTACCATCCCGCCAGCGGCACCTGGGACACCCACGGCGACAACATCCCCCCCTATGGCGGCATTGAAAAAGGCCTCAAGCCGCTCCTGCCTTTGCTCGACCACCTGGTCACCACCCTGGTGGAAGACCTGCGCCAACGCGGCTTGCTCGACCAGACTCTCGTTCTGGCCCTGGGAGAATTCGGCCGAACCCCCAAGATCGGCACCCAGGGCAGCACCGATGGCCGCGACCACTGGCCCATCGTCGCCTCCATGCTGATGGCCGGCGGGGCACTACGGCACGGTCAGGTGATCGGCTCCACCGAACCCGATGGCGGCCAGATCGCCACCCGCCCCGTCCACGCGGCGGACCTGGCCGCAACCATTTACCAGCACTTCGGTGTTCCGCTGGAGTCCGAATACCTCGATGGCACCGGACGCCCCGTCCCCATCGTCTACAACGGCGCTCCCATCGCCGAGCTTTTTTGAAAGGTCATCCGAATGTTCCTTTTGACATGGGCCATGGCGCTGGTCAGCCCGGCTCAATTAAATACTGCGGAACCGGTTTGGGATGTGGCCGCCTTAAAGGTGGCTAAGGTCGAACCGACTTGGGCCCCCGAGGCATCCCAGGATGGCCTCAAAGTCCGCTCGGTCTCCTACGCAGGCGAGCCTTATCGTGGCAAACCCACCCGGGTGTTCGCCTGGTACGCCCGTCCTGCGGCAACAGGAAAATACCCGGCCATGGTCCTGGTTCATGGCGGCGGTGGCAAGGCTTTCAAAGAGTGGGCGATTCACCATGCCAAGCGAGGCTACTGTGCCATCGCAATGGATCTCTCAGGCAACGGTGAGGACGGCAAACGGCTCTCCGAGGGGGGGCCCGATCAGTCCGATGACACCAAATTTCAGGACTTCACTCCCCAAACCCGCAAAGACATGTGGACCTTCCACGCCGTCGCCAATGTGCTGCGGGCCCACACACTCCTCGCCACATTGCCGGAGGTGGATGCTTCCCGCATCGGGGTGACCGGCATCTCCTGGGGCGGCTACCTCACCTGTATCGTCGCCGGAATCGATGACCGCCTGAAAGCCGCCGTACCCGTTTACGGTTGCGGGTTCCTTCAGGAGGACAGCGTCTGGAAGGCCCAGCGTTTCGATGCGGTCGATCCTGCCCGCCGCGATCGCTGGGTGCAGGCGTTCGATCCGTCCCGCCATGTGGGCGGTGCCAAATGCCCGATGTTGTTCCTCAACGGCACCAACGATTTCGCCTACCCGATGGGCAGCTACCAGAAGACCTACAACCTGGTGAAGGCCCCGAAAACCATCAGCGTGAGGGTCCGCCTCCCCCACGGCCATATCTGGACATTTCCCGAAGTCGATGCTTTCCTCGACACGCACCTCAAAGGAGGCGGGCCCCTGCCTTCACTTTCACCCATGACCGTTCAAAACGGCATGGCCTGCGCATCCTTCCAATCCCCGGTGCCGGTCACCAAAGGCTATTTGCACTATGCAATAGCGGAGGGCCCATGGCAAAAGCGCGAATGGAAAAGCGTCACGGCCAAAGTGGAAAAAGGCGTGATTACCGCCCCCCTGCCAGAGGCCCGCCCCCTGGTCATTGAACTGGCGGTGGTGGATGAGCGTGGGCTGGAAGTGACCACGCCGCATCAAATGATCGACAAGGCCCGCTGAGCCATGTCCTACCAGGCCACCATTAGGTCCGAACGGTTCGCTTTCGCGGACTTGCGCGAATTACTTGGCAGGGCCAGTGAGGAAAAATCGGGTGACCAGTTGGCCGGCGTGGCTGCCCATTCTCATCGCCAGCGCGCCGCCGCCAAGGTGGCCTTGGCCGATGTCCCGCTGTCTGATTTCCTGGCCAACCCAATCCTGTGCCCGGATGACGATGCGGTCAGTGCCGCCCTGCTTGCCGATCAAGATGCGTCGCTCTTCAGGTCGTTTGCCTCCCTGACGGTGGGCGAACTGCGGGAAACCATTCTGGGCGATGACATCACTCCCGCCCAAATCGCCAGTCTGGGCAGGGCCCTTCTACCGGAAATGGCGGCCGCCGTCGCCATGCTGATGAGCAGCAAAGACCTGGTCTATGCAGCCAGCCGATTGCGGGTGATCACCCGTTGCCGCAACACCATGGGCCAGCCGGGCGTTCTCGGTGCCCGCATCCAGCCCAATCACCCGGCCGATGATGTGGGCGCCATCCTGCTGGCCGCTGTGGAGGGCTTGGTGCTCGGTTCGGGTGATGCGGTCATCGGCGTCAATCCCGCCACCGAATCGGTCGAAACGGTCGGTTCCATCCTGGGCACGCTGGACCGCCTCATCACCACGGCCGATATTCCCACCCAGGCCTGCTGCCTGGCCCACATCACCACCCAGTTGGCCGCCTTGGAAAAAGGCGCCCCGGTGGATCTGCTGTTCCAGTCCATCGCCGGAACCGAAGCGGCCAACCGGTCATTCGGCATTGATTTGGCCCTGCTCGCGGAGGGGCGTGAACGCGTGCTGCGCCATCACCACCAGCGGGGCGGATTTCTCCCCAACCATCAGGTCATGTATTTCGAGACGGGGCAGGGCAGTGCCCTGTCGGCGGAGGCCAACCACGGCATCGACCAACTCACCTGCGAGGCACGCGCCCACGGCGTGGCCCGTTTGTACGACCCATTCCTCGTCAATTCAGTTGTCGGTTTCATCGGGCCCGAATATTTGGCCAACGAACGCCAGATCACCCGCGCCGGGCTGGAGGATCACTTCATCGGCAAACTGCTCGGCTTGCCGATGGGTGTCGATGTCTGCTACACCAACCACGCCGATGCCGACCAGAATTCCGCGGAAAATCTCCTCCTGCTGCTCACCGCCGCCGGCTGCAACTACTTCATGGGCGTTCCCTGTTCCGATGATGTGATGCTCAACTACCAGTCCACCAGCCACCACGACATCGCCACCGCCCGCCGTCTGTTTGGCCTGAAACCCGCACCCGAGTTCGCCGGCTGGCTGGAGGGCAGGGGTTTGGGCCTTGGATTGGCCACTTCCGTTGATTTCCGATTGGATCGGAATGTCCGGCTCCTGCTCGCTGATGCAGGTTTGTCTTAACTTCCTAAACCTGCCTGCCACACGGCGACTGACAATCCTGCCATCGGGGGAAGGCCCATTGGGGCGAACCCCAGCGATTCCCCGGCAGTATCCCCATATAGGCATGACAGTATGGTTGGCATGTCTTCTGACTGTGCCAGGGGTTGGAGGAATTCTCGATAAAGCAACAAATCGGCTTGGGAATATTTGGGAAAGATACCTTCCATTCCCAGGTGAATGGACCCCTCCTGCCCCATTAACTCCCCCAGGTTTTTAGCGGCCCCATGTTTTAGGACATGCAGTAAACGCCTGGTGGCGACAATCCCCGCAAACCGGACGGATTCTACATGGGTTGGCTCGCTGCTCCAGATTGGGATAGTGACCCAGAATCGATCCAACTGCTTGGAATTCAGCATGGTTGGATCAGGAATTTGACGCAGGTACAAGTCTGTGGCCCAACGATTCGTCCAGCCTCCTTTGAGGTCATCAATCACCACGCAACCAGCGCGGAATTGTGCACCTTCTCGCTGGATGCTGCCCGCGGTATCTTTGACCACTTTGGCTAGAATGGATTCTGCCCCCATCTCGATCAATTGGTCCAAAACCGCGGTGACATGCTCCCGTCCCATGGGATTAAACAGGACAAGGGGTGCCAAAGCGCAATTGTTCCCATCCGGTGTCAGTAGGCTTCCGAGGTAGGATTTGAAACGGGCCTTGTCTCTTCTCATTCCCTGCAGGTTTCTCTGGATTTCCAACAAGGGAATGAGGTGGATTTCCATCAGGTTCCTCGGTGGGTTTTTGCACCATGGTATTGTCAACCATTTTAGCTGAAATCATCAAGGATCATCGGGGGTGGAAGCCTTTACCATTGCCCGATCATTGCTGCAATCGTCGGGTCGGTATTGACGCCGCACGTTGCTTGGGAAAACTATGAATTGTCAGGATTTCAAACGTCCCCAAAATAGGTTGGACCGGATGCGTTGCCTTCTTCAGGTGTTCGTTTTAATCCCGATAGTTTTGGGCGTGTCGGCCTTCACCGTCCTTGCGGAAGGTGTCGAGGGCGACCGGGCGAAAATTGCGGGCAAATGGAAGGTGACCCATCTGGTTGACGATGGTAAGGAGTCGCACGACCACGACATTCAAAAAGTCTTTATGATCAATGGCGACGACG
>JAFMJU010000095.1 GCA_017853285.1 Gemmataceae bacterium | reverse complement strand
CTCATCCAGGGCGGGGGTGACCGCGTCGGCCCAGATGCGGTAGCCCTTGGGGCTGAGGTGGAGTTGGTCCGGCATGATCTCCTTGGGGATGGAGCCATCGGCCGCGAGGAATTTCTTGCCGATGTCCATGAATTTCACAGTCTTGCCACCGTCGTCCAGCTTGGCGATCTGTTCGTTGACGGCATTGATCTTGGCGGTCTGGGCGTCCTTGGCCACCTGATCCTTGCCTGTGGCACGGGGAAAGACGGCCAGCAGGAGAACCCTTGTCTTCGGGGAGCGCTTGTGGATCTCGCGGACGATGGCCTTGATGCCCTCGGCGATCTCCTCGGCGGTGTTGTCTTTGCCGTTGCTGTTGTTGGTGCCGATCATCAGCATTAGCGCCTTGGGCTTGATGGTGTCGAATTCACCGTTTTGAAGCCGCCACAGCACATGCTGGGTGCGGTCGCCCCCGATGCCGAAATTGGCGGCTTTTTTGGCTTTGAATTCGTTCTCGAAAATCTCGTTGCCCGGGGATTTGGGATTGTGGCCCTCGCCACCCCACGCGTCGGTGATGCTGTCGCCCAGGAACAGCAGGTCGATGTCGCCACGCTTGGCGATCTCGACGAACTTGTCGTGGCGGGGCATCCAGCCCTTGTCGCGCGGGGCGGGCTTGATGGCGGTGTGGGAGCGGGAGGTGTCTTCCTTGTCTTTCTGGTCGGCGCGCAGTGCGGGGGCCAGTGACAGGACCAGTGTGGCAGTCAGGCAGAGGAGGGAAAGGATACGCGGCATGGAGAGGATTCCCTGTGGATTCGGTTGGTGGCCGGCCCGGAGCTTTTTTCCCGGACCATAGGCATCAGATTAACCCCGGGCGCCGGGCTTTTCCAGCGGCCGGGGCTAACGCCCGCTGAGGATCTGAAGCAGCATGGATGGGGTGACCATCTGGCGAAGGGCGGCAGTGCGAACCTTGCGCAGGCTGTCCGCGTCGCGGGTGGTGAGGGAAAGGAAGCACAGGCACATCTCATCCTGGGTCTGCTCGCCCCATTTTGCCGGCTTGGGCGGAACGGAGGGGTTCAGCGGGTTGTCGGCGCTGTTGTCGTACCAGGCGTCCATCATCAACTTGCTGCCGGCCGGAACCTCCACCAGTTCCCGGCACTGGTAGGTGTCTTGCCAGTTGAAATTCCAGTCCTTGACCCAGATGAGCGGGATCTCGTTGCCCTGGGGTGTGACCGCCCGGACTTTCATCTCCTTGCCGAGCAGGTGCATGTGGGGCGTCACCGCGGCCACTTGGAGCGTTTCGGGGGTGGTGAACTCGACATGGCGGTGGTAGCGCTTCTCGCCCGCGGGGATCTGGATGTCGCGGGTCAGAAGGGGGACCATGGCCACGATCTCCCTGGCCGGAGTGGGTGTGAAATAGATTCCCACCCGGCTTCTGTCTTTTTCCTCTTTTCCGGAGGGATGGTAGTGCAGTTGCAGCACCACATCAGCGCCCTTGGGCAACAACCGGCCCAATCCTTCGGGAAGCCGGCGGGGAATGTTGCCGGGCGCCCACCCACCCAAGCCTCCGGTGGGAAGGAAGCCAGGCCCGCCAAAGGTGCCGTAACCCGGCTCCCGGTCCTTGGCATCCAGAGCCCTGGCTTGTCCGCTTTTGTCGAGGAACACCAGGCCATGGTGCACCACCCGGTGGTTGCCGGGGCGGAACTCGATGGCGGAGACGGTTTTGTCTTCGGTGATTCCCGTTGGCAGCACAAAGCAACGGTAAAGATCGTTCCCACCGGCTGGGATGGTGAAATCCGCGGGCATTTCCAAAACCAGGTCCGGCTTGCCCAAACGCCACCCGTTTTCAATCGTCCGTAGCCTGGGAGCCTTGGTCAAATCCCCCGGTTCCGCCCCGCTCGCGGCCCAAGCCTTCAGGGTGTCCTTTTCCGTGGCGGTCAGCACGCGCTCATCGTGGAAACGGTTGTATCCGGGTTCCGCCTTCCACGGGGGCATTTTTCCCTCGGCTGTGATCTGGCTGATGAAACCGGCTCGTTTTTTGGCGTCCTCGTAAGTGATCAAGGGGAAGGGCGCCACCTCCCCGGGGCGGTGGCAGGTGACGCAGTGCCTGTGGAGGATGGGGGCCACATCGTCCGCAAAGGTGGGATTTTGCGGGAAACAGCCCAAGGTCAGCCAAATCGACAGCCATGTTGCCATGGGACCTCCCGGTTTTGATCACCGCGTTATTGTACCGGGCATTAAAGCGGCAGGGTCCAGGTGATAGCTGTTGAGCGCTTTTGATGCCGAATAGGCGTGAGTGCTCTTGATTTCTTCAGCCTGTCGGGGCATGCAGCGGTCGGTAGGTGAGGTTTCCGGCAATCACCCGCGAGGGTTGTCCATGTCGACCAATCGTTTTTCCAGCATCACCCGCACCGCTTCCGTGGCAACGGCGCTGGGGGGATCTGCCCTGTGTCTCCTATTAGCGGGATGCAAAAACAATCCTTCTGGTTCGCCGGCGACCACGAGCAACCTGTTCCGTTTTGGGCCCCAAACCCAGCAGTCCGTGGACCAGTTCAAGCAGCAGGCGCAGGCCACGGCGCAGGCCGGCAACAATGCCATCCAGGCTGGTTCCCAAGACATTCAGAAATCGGTGAATACCCAACTATCCAACCTGGATGCCCAACGGGCGCAACTGACCAGCCAGATCCAGACGAGCACCGGTCAGGCCAAGCAGCAGCTCGAGGGGCAGTTGGCCTCCCTGGATGCCCAGCGCAATCAATTGGCCAGCCAGGTCAATCAGACGGGGCAATCGCTGCAGCAAAATTTCCAGCAAACAACGGACGCGCTGAACCAATCGGCGCGCCAGATCCAGCAGACTTTCACCAACCCCCTGCCACCACCTGGCCCTGTACCCTCCGCCCCGCCGCCCATCCTGCCACCGCCAACCCGGTGACAGCGGCCCTTGCCCTAGTGGGACGGCATGGCCATCCATGGGGGAACCGTGGAATTGGGCCCCCAGTTGTTTGATTTGCGAATCTGGGCATCGGTTTTGTTCGGGTCTTTCAGGTAGATGTAGTAATCGTCTGTCCGCTCAAACAGGTCGCCGGCGGGCCCGGCTGATCCGCCCACCACATAAGTGGCGGTGATCCTCAGGTGCGTGTAGCCGGCAATCAGCTCATCGTATGGCGCGGCCGGCACTGGAAACGAGAAACTGAAACGGGACTTGGTCGCGGTGACCGGGTGGAGCCTGCTTTCGAAATCGGTGTCGGGCTGGAGCGCGAGCGGTTCCCACTTGCGATCGCGCTGGTAATGCAACGCCATCACCGGTCCCAGCACGGTCATGGTTTCCCGCCCGTAATTTTCCATGAAGAGGCTGACGCGGGCCCTGCCGTCACCCGCCGACACAACCTCGGCGATGTCGGCGCGCAACGATTCCATGGCGAGCGCCTCCGCCACCTTGCGCCTGGACTCTTTCTGAACCAGGGCCTGCCCCTGCCAGTATCCGACCCCCTGGTCCACGGCGAAAAGCAGGGCGGCGCCCAGGCAAAGCCAGCCTGCGGCCGCCAAAAGCCAGCCCAGCCAACCCTCGACCGGGGCCAGTTCAACCTCCCCGGTGTGGGTGATTGGCGAATGGCCGAAGCGGTCTGTTGGAGACAGAGGCGCGGTGGGCTCCGGCCCAGGTGATCCCTTTTCCGTGGACCTGTCGGCGATGATGCGGCCACCGGAAAGGGTGACCACCCGGGCCATCCGGTTCGCCACGGAGGGGTCATGGGTGACCAGAAGGATGGTGGCGCCGAATTTGCCTGCCAGTTCCAGCATGAGACTGATGACCGCCCCGGCGGCTTGCGGGTCCAGATCGTTGGTGGGCTCATCGGCCAGCAGCAATCCCGGGCGGTTGGCCAGGGCCCTAGCCAGGGCGGCCCGCCTTTGCTGGCCACCGGACAACTCGGCCGGGAAGGAATCGAGGCGATCACCCAGGCCCGTGTCTTCCAGCAGGGTCACAGCCTGGCCGTAAGCGTCGGCCGGAGATTCGCCCGCCAGCAGGGCTGGGAGGGCGACATTGTCCACCAGCCGCAGGTTGGGAAGCAAACCGGGCGACTGGAACATCAACCCGATATTTTTGGCGCGGAAATCGGCCGAAGCTTTCCGCGAGAGGGCAGGGATGCCGGTTCCGAACAGGGTGATACCGCCTGAATCGGGTCGGCAAAGCCCCGCGATCACCGACAACAAGGTGGATTTTCCAGATCCGGATGTTCCGCAGATGGCCGTGTGGGCCCCCGGAGCCAACTCGAGGCTCACCCCATCCAGGGCGGTCACGCTGCCGCGCCTGTTCGTGAAGCGCATGGACAGGTCGGTGGCAACCAGCAGCGGGCCGGCGTGTTCCCGGGTCATGCGGCTTCACCGCGAATGAGCCTGGCCGGGTCGGTGTGTCCGGCGCGAAAGGCGGGCACCCAGGCGCCGAGTGCTCCCACCAGCGCGCACAGGGTGATGCTTGCCATGGCGTAGGTCGCCAACTCGGGAAGTCCAGGAATGGCGAACGGTATGCCCCGGGTGAGCAGCGTGAAGCCGAGCGAGCGCTGGAAGGCCACCAGGGCCAGCCCGCCCAGAAGGACGCCCAATGCCCCACCCAGCCCGGTGGCAAATCCAGCCTCGGTGATGATCAGCCGGCGCAGTGCCCGAGGTCGCATGCCGATGGCCAGCAGGATCCCCAGTTCAAGGCTTCTTTCCGAGAGCATGCCGGTGTAGACGACACCGACCATCAGTGTCACCGCCGCCAGGCTGGCCAGCGAAACGAACGCCGCGCCCAGCAGGATTCCAGAGATCGACATACGGACAGAGATGCCCAGCCTGCCGCCCGTGATCACCTGGCAATCCTGGAAATCCGCCAGGGCGAAGCGGACCTTTTCCGGGGTGAGGCCCGGTCCCAACCGCAACAGGACGCCCGAGGCTGTGCCCCGGACTGGAAGGGGAACCGATTGCCCGGCCGGGGTTGCCGCCAAGCTTTCAGCCAATTTTTCGGTGGTTTCAAAACTGGCGAAGGCCGAGCGCTCGAAGGGACCCACGCCTGTGAGGGCAAGTTTTCCATGGATGGTGCAGTTGAACCCGTGGATGGACAGGGTGCTACCCACCGGTTCGGGGCGGCGCCCACCGACAATCACATCCCCGGGTCCGAAGGGCCGGGGAAGGCTTTCGGTGAGCCAAGGCTGGATGGTGAAATCGCGCGCCGGATCGAAGGCGACCCAGTCCAGGGCACCGTGCCCATCGGGCGAGGGGATGGAAAAATGCCTCTGTGGGCTGGCTTTCTCCAGGCCCGGGAGCGACAGGGTACGGTCGAGGTTCTCGCGACTGATGGTGATGGGGCCGGGTTCCACCGTGAGCAGGGCCGGTGTCAGGTTCGGGGGCGTGGCCCTGGGCTGGACCGCCATGTCTGCCCCCAGCCTGTCGATGCTTGACTCGAGGCTGTCGCGGATCACATGGCGCATCACCAGACTGGAGAAAAGCGCGCCCCCACCCATAGCCATGGCGAGCACCAAGAGGGCCATGCGACCCGGGCGGTGCGTGAGATCCTGGGCCACCAGCCGCAAAAAAAGCGACCAGCGGCCCATGGTGACCGCCGGTGGTCGCCTGTTCCCTTCGCGCGGTTCGCTGGCGTTCACATCAAACCGTGCAACTGCGGCTGAACTTGAGCTGTTCCACGCTGGAGGGGACGATGACGCAGTCGTGGTGGCCGCCAAAGTTCGGCATGTAACCCACCTGTTCCAAGGTGTCTTGGCGGAACACGAACGCGCCCGATTCCAGCCGCTGGAAGCCCGAGAAAATGACGAAGCCGTATTTGCCGTCGTAGGTGGTGGCCAGGGTCTGGGTGTCCACGCCCACATTGCGGAATTTCTTGATGATCTTCCAGGTCGCGGTGTCGACCACGATCAGGTCGGACTTCATCGGTTTGGGCCGGAGCACCGTGAAAAAGCATTTGGACCCGTCTGTGGAATAGTTGAGATGGAAGGGCGACGGGTACTCGCCTTGCCATTCGGGATCCTTGACGAAGGTCACCCGCTTCCATTTGCGCGGGTCGGCGTCGGTCGTGTCGAACACGGCGACATTGTTCGACCGGAGGTTGTTCATGATGCACAGGTGATTGCCGGAGGGATTGAACCCGGATTCGTGGATCGGGTTGTTCACCGCTGGCAGGACGATCTCCCAAGTGTCGGGGTTGCCCGAGATCTTTCTGACCTGGACATTGTCCTGCAGGCCCTCGTTGGCCATCAGGAAGCAGACGGGTTCCATGTTCTGACGGTCGAACACGAGCCCGCCGCCGCACATGCGCATGCCCATCAGGGAGAAACGGTTCCGCGGGTCGTGCAGGCAGAAGTCGAGGCCGGTGAGAGTTTGGGGCGAATCACCGGGGATCTGGCCCTTTTCCACCAGCAACTCGGCCATGGGGGCCATCTCGAAGTTGATCTTGTTTCCCTTGGTGCCCTGCAGGTCGAAGACACCCAGGTCTTTGGCGGGGCTCAACCGCCGGAGGATGATCTTGCCGCCCTTGGTCCAGGTCTCACCCAGGAAAGGGGAATTGGCGACCCAGTCGGCCCTGAACGCCGCCAGGGCCACGGTCTTCTCGCGGCCGCGCGCCCTGCTGAAAAAGGCGGCGACATCCTTCTGGCCATCCCCCACGGCGAAGCCGGTCCCGTCGACGAAGGGGATGGTGTGCACACCCAGGCCCAGCCCGGTGCTCTCCGCCACATCCTCGAGCAGTTCCATCTGGCCGGTTTTTCCGTCGTATCCGACCCGGTAGATATGGTTGCCCTGGCCGAATTGGCCGAGCATGCCGTTTTCCTTGATGCGCGTGTTCAACCCGTACATCAGGATGTTGTCGCCACCCTGGGTGGAGTTGATGAATTCAAAACCCTTGTAGGGATCGCCGCTGTCGGCTGGAAAGGCCGCCAGGTGGTGGGAGATCGGGCAACTGTCGCCATAGTTCCAGTAGGAGATCCAGGCGAGGGTCTTCTGGGTGTTCAGGTCGACGGCGTGTGTGCCGCCCCCCAGTTTTTGCGGTGTGAGGTAGATGTATTTGCCAAGCTTTTCCCGCAGGCCCTCGTAGTTGCAATTCTCCTCAAACTTGGCCACCTGGTTTCCAGCGCGCAGGACGCCGCTGAGGGCCCTGTAGGCACCCGCGCCACCCGCTAAAGCCAGGCCAGCCATGCCGAAGTTGAAAAGGCGCCGGCGGGAGAGCTTGTCAAAGTGGGGATTCCGCATGGCCTTGGTCCTGGGGTGTTGGGTGCGCATGAATTGAAGTGATCATCCTCTTGATTAATCTGCCGCCCGTCAATCTTTTGACAGCGGACAACCCGCCACGGGTGCCCCCGGCAGGTCCTTCCACGCTGGCGAAATGGACAGGGGCCCATCGCCTGGAGACAGTCTTTCCAGGAGGTCGAGTAGGCCCGGGGCGGAGCAGCCACCCCAAATGCCCCGCAGGGTTCGATCTGGACCCAGCAGGGCAAAAGCGCCCGCCTTGCTAAGGCCCAGCGATCGCGCGAGCACGGTGCCCCGGTCGATACGGGCGGGGTAGGGGAGTCCCGCGGTGGCGATGAAACGGGTGACCGACTCGGCAGTCGCGTCGGATTCAAAAACACCGATGAACCGGGCCTTCCCTGAAAAGTCGCCGGCCACCTGGGCGAAATGGGTGGCAAATTCGAGGCTGCAGGGGCAATCGGTGCGCAGGAAAAGTAGCACCTGGTTGCCGGCAGGTTTGCCCTCAAGCGTCGCGCTCCCTTCCGTTTCGGCGGGGGTACCAACGAAAACAAGATCCTTCAAATCTGGATTTTTGCCGGTCGAGCCATTCGCGGCCGCGATTTCCGCAGGGGCCACCGCGTGCCGGTTGGTGGACGGTTTTCTGGTTAGGGCGAGCGACTTTTCGGTTTCGGATCGAAGGCCGGCAACAGCCGAGGCCTGGCGATGCCGGAAAATGAGCCCCAGGGATGCCAGCAAGAAGGCCAAGGCCGCCAGGGTCGCCCAGACAAGGCGCGGCGGTTTTCGTCCGGATGGCACGGTCATGCCGAATCGGTTCCCTGGCTGGTGAAATGATCGAGGTAATCCTCGATTCCCGGGTAGGCCGGGTTCATCTCCTTCAATTGGCGCAGGGTGTCGCGCCGCAATTCCGCCTCCTGGGCCTCCTTCAGGCGGCCCTGCATCCGCTGGCTGCGCAGGAAGACGAAATAGGTGTCGAGGGTGTCCGCCAGGCAGTATCCATTCACCCGGTCGAGCCGGCCAGCCTCGACGAGGTCGTACACATCGTCGCCGGTGGTGCCCTGCTTGCCGGGCAGGCCGATGCGTTTGGCCAGCAGGTTCAGGCCTCCGGTGAAATACCGCAAGGCTCCCTGGTTGGAGAAGAAGTCCTGCAGGTCGATGTGCAGGCCGGCACCCTTGAACCGTTCGCGCCTGGGCATGTACGCGCTGATGTCGATGCCGTGGTCGAAGGCGGCCAGTTCCATGACCGGCAGGTCGAAACCCCGGCCGTTGAAGCTCACCAGGGGGGACTGGGCGTGCGTGCACACCCCCTTCCAGAATTGTTCGACCACCTGATGCCTGCGGAACTGCGGCGCATCGAGGCAGACCATCTTCTCCACCGAATAGTCTTTCCGCACGCGGATGACGCAGGCGGCCACCACCTTCATGAAGGTGGCTGCCACAAAGGAGGAATCGCCCCGGCCCCTGGATAGCGCCTCTTCCATCGCCCGCCGGATGGCCTCCCGCGGGTTGCCGACGAGGTGGGGGTATTTCACCCGGGCGATGAGATCCCCGTCGGGGACCGTTTCGATGTCAAACACCAGCCAGCCGGGGGATTGGTGGTTCGTTTCCTGGCTCATGGAATCCCCTGGTGCCGAATGGAAAAGGGAGGGAGCTGGCGAACAGGCTGAATCCCATTCAACCGGCCCCGCAGCAACCGGGCAAGCGCCAGTCCTGTGTGCCGCGGCCGCTTGCGGTACAAAGGAGATTGCGACACGGAGGATGGAACTGACATGTCCGAGGCTGAGAATCCAGTCACAACAGGCGCCGGGGAGGACCGAAAATCCGCCAGGCTGCTGATGTTTGTGATCGTTTTTATTGATCTGCTGGGCTTTGGTATCGTTTTGCCGCTACTGCCAGCATACGCGGATAAGTACCTGGAACCCTTGCTGGGGGAGAAGAACAACCTGTCCGGGCTGGTGCTGGGCCTGTTGATGTCCTCCTTCTCGCTGATGCAGTTCCTGTTCGCCCCGGCATGGGGGCGACTATCCGACAGGATTGGCCGCAGGCCGGTTTTGCTGGTGGGTTTGGCCGGTTCGGTGGTAGCCTACGGGATTTTCGGGATCGCCTCGGACCTTTCGCCGGGCAGTGCGGCCTTGGCCTTGGGCCTGCTTTTCCTGTCGAGGGCTGGGGCCGGTATCGCCGGGGCCACCATCAGCACGGCGCAGGCGGTCATCGCCGACTGTACCCCGCCTGAAAAGCGGAAGCTGGGTATGGCGCTCATCGGGGCCGCCTTCGGAATTGGGTTCACCTTTGGCCCCATTCTGGGATTTCTGGCCCTGCTGCTTTTCCCGGACCGGTTGGGTATCACCGGGTGGATGGCCAGCGGCCTGAGCGCGGTCGCCTTGGTGCTGGCCATTTTCCGGCTGCCGGAAACCCGGCGACCGGGAGGTCCCCCCTCTTCCCGCAAGCTGTTCGATGCGGCGGCGTTTTCCAAGGTGCTGAAAGATCCGGCGGTGGGGCCGGTGGTGCTGGTTTCCTTCCTTTCCACACTGGGCTTCGGCGGGTTTGAGTCCACCTTGGCCCTGTTGAACAAGGATGTGATGGGACTGGTGGAGAAATACAACTTTTTGGTGTTCGCCAGTATCGGCCTGGTGCTGGCCTTCACCAACGGGGCCTACCGGGGAATGGCGAAGCGGGTCCCGGAGGAAAAGGCCATGGCCCTGGGAATCACGCTCATGGGGATTGGCGTGGCGCTGTTGGCGCTGGTGGTAGGGCTGCACCGGGCCAACCAGGATTGGTATTTCAAGATGGCCGTGCTGATTCCCAGCCTGGTGCTGGCGGTGGTTGGTTACGCGCTGCTCACGCCCAGTGTCCAATCCCTGGTCAGCCGGCGATCGGAGGATCATCGGCAGGGAGAGGTGCTGGGGGTCAACCAGTCTTGTTCCGCCATGGCCCGGATCCTGGGCCCACTCACGGCGCTGAGCCTTTACAAGTTGGACGCCCTCCTTCCGTTCGTGCTGGGGGGGATGGTGGTGCTGTGCATGCTGCCGCTGATGCCCCGCATCCGCCAGGGTGGCCAGGCAGCCCGGCAAACGGGTGAGGCCTCCTGAATGGGGGGCCAAGGGGGGATTCATGGCGGGTGAAAACCAGCCTGTAACCGGTCCATCGCCGGAACGGCAGGTGGAGGTGTATCCCCCTCCTGCACCCCGATTGCGCCAGCCGCTCATACTGGCCCACGGCCTGTTCGGTTTTGATCAGGTCAGCGTGCTGGGCAAGCCTGTGGTGAACTATTTCGCCGGGGTGCCA